>JBBRHH010000382.1:0-6212 GCA_038222915.1 Tepidisphaerales bacterium | reverse complement strand
GGACTTGAAAAAGCTGACTCTGGCCAGTGTTCGCAATGCGGTGGCGCTCGTTTTACAGGAGCCGTTTCTGCTGCCACTGACGGTGGCTGAGAATATTGCGTATGGAAGACCAAATGCAACACGGCTGGAGATCGCCGAGGCGGCGCGGGCGGCGAATGCGGAAGAATTTATCCTGCAGCTTCCGGATCAGTATCAGACGATTCTTGGCGAGCGCGGGGCGAGTTTGTCGGGCGGGCAGAAGCAGCGGCTTTCGATTGCGCGGGCGATTTTGAAAGATGCGAGCGTGTTGATTCTGGACGAACCGACGAGCGCGTTGGATGCGCGGACGGAGTCGTTGCTGATGGAGGCGCTGGAGCGGCTGATGAAGGGGCGGACGACGTTTATCATCGCGCACCGGCTGTCGACGATTCGCCGGGCGGACCGGATTGTGGTGGTGGATCAGGGGCAGGTGGCCGATGTCGGGACGCACCAGGAACTGATGGGGCGCGAAGGCCTTTATCGGCGGCTGCACGAGCTGCAGGTAAGCGAGGGGAAGGGGGTGATGGCGTGAAGACGACGGTGTGTCTCTCGGCCGACTCGATCAATTATCCGGAGGGGGGCGGGCATTTCTGGGTGTACTTGAACTGGGCACTTGGGCTGAAGTCGAACGGGTATGAGGTGATCTGGCTGGAGGGGATTGCGCCGGAGATGACCGAACAGGCGCGGGCAAATGTGACGATTTTGCAGGGGCGGCTGGAGAAATATGGATTGGGCGGAAGTTTGGCGCTCTGTTGCCGGACGGCGACGGGGACGCTGGCGGGTGTGCCCGAAGGATGCCTGAGTTTGCATGCGGCGGCTGAGCGAGCGGATTTGCTTCTTAATTTGCGCTATACGACTTCACCGGCGGTGGTGTCGCGATTTTCGCGGTCGGCGCTGGTGGATATTGATCCGGGGTTGCTGCAGATCTGGCTGAGCGAGGGGACGATCACGATCGCGCGGCATGATATTTATTTCTCGATTGGGGAAACCGTGGGACAGGCAGGGGCGAAGTTTCCGGGTGGTGGGATCGCGTGGCATTACACGCCGCCTTGTGTGTCGGCGGCGGACTGGCCGGTGAGCAAGGCCGGGGCAGACGGGCGGTTTACGACCATTTCCACGTGGTGGGCGGAGGAGTGGATGGAGTATGGAGGCGAGCTGTATCGCAACGACAAGCGCAGCGGGTTTGAGGGGTATTTTGATCTGCCGGGGCAGACTACAGCGCCGCTGGAACTGGCGTTGTGCATGGCGGCGAATGAGCACAAGGAGCGGGCGTGGCTGGAGGGGCTGGGATGGCGCATCCGCGATTCGGCGGCCGTCTCTTCGACGCCTTGGGAATATCAACATTATATTCAGGATTCGCGCGGCGAATTCAGTTGCGCCAAGCCGTCATGCGTGCGATTGCAAAACGCCTGGATCAGCGATCGGACGCTCTGCTTTCTGGCGAGTGGCAAGCCGGCGATTGTGCAGCACACCGGGCCGAGCCGATCGCTGCCGGATGCGGCCGGGCTGTTTCGATTTACTTCACTGGAAGAAGCGGCGCAAATGCTGGACACTGTGCAGGCGGACTACGAACGGCAGTGCAGGCTGGCGCGTGAGTTGGCCGAGGCACATTTTGATGCGCGTGCGGTGACGCGGCGCGTGGTGGAGTTGGGACTGGCGTCGAGCGCACGTGGCGAGAAGACTTTATGAGTGAACGACAATTGGTAGTGTCGACCGATCCCGCCGTAATTAAGGCGCACAAGGCGCTGCAGGCGGCGATCGATGATAAGTCGCCGGTGGACCTGTCGTGGATTCAGCCACCGCCGACCTCGGATGGCTGGACGCTGGCGGCGGATGCGCTGCGGTTTCTGCATCGCATCGTGGTTCACCTGCATCCGGCGCACGTGTTGGAATTGGGGTCGGGGCTTTCGACGCGCGTGCTGGCGCGGGCGTGCGGGCAGGAGAAGATTGCGTGCGCGATCAGCTCGCTGGACCACGATCCGGAATTTGGAAGACCGGCCGCGGGGGACGCCGCGGATTTTCCGGAGAACGTGAAAGTGACTTTCCAGCTTGCGCCGGTGGTGGCACGGGATTTTGGCGGAAAGCTGTTGCCGGCTTACCTGCTGGACGGTTCGAAACTGACGACGCAGGAGCCGGTGGATCTGGTTTTGATCGACGGGCCGCCGATCACACTGGGCGGCCGGGAGGGGACGCTGTATCAGGTGATGCAGTTCGCCAGGCCGGGAACGATCGCGCTGCTGGACGACGCCAATCGCAAATCGGAGCGGTCGGCGGTGGCGCACTGGGGCGATGTGCTGGGGACGGATATTGATGTGATCACTCTGGCGGGTTTTTCGCGCGGGATGACGGCGGTGATTTTCCGCAAGACGTTTGCTCGCGACGAACTCTGGCAGCAGAAGATTCGCATGGCAGGTGCGGACATTCAGGGGTTGGTGAGTGCGGGAGAACGGTACCTGCTGGTCGACCAGAGCTGCGGCGATCAGCCCGCCGAAGGCCGGCAGGCGGTGCCGTTTGTGGAGAAGGACGGGGAGTTTTATGGCGCGCCCGAAGACGATGCGGCCGCGATCGCGGAGTTGGAACGGCAGCGCGGCAACGGGATTCACAAACTGGTGTTGTTGTGGCCGGCGTACTGGTGGCTCAGCCATTACACAAAGCTATAGTCGCATCTGCGCGGGCAGTCGCAACTTATTACGACGAACGATTTGATTACTGTTTTTGATTTGAAACGGTAGATGAATTGCGCAAGAGGCGTTCGCTTAGCAGCGCGCCCAGGGTGGTCAGGTTTGGCGGGCTGATCATGGTGAGGTGATCGCCGGGGACGCGGTGGACTTCGATGTTCTTGCAGAGGGTGTCCCAGCCGTTGACTGGGCCGGGGAGCTCGAATTCGAATTCTTTGTAATGTTCTGTCGCCTGGAAGAGGGTGATGACGCCATCGTAGGGCTCCGGGCGAAATGTTTTGAAGAGCGGGCTGCGCGATTCGTAGCCGGCGATTCCTGGATCGATGTCGAAGCCGGGGCCGGTGAGCCAGCGTTTTGCGTTGCGCAGACCGGCGACTGTAGCGCCGCGGACACCCATGGATTTCACGCGCTTCAGGCGGTCGCGCATAGAGGGTTGTTTCTTCGGTTTCCACCGTCTTGCGCCGGGGCGAGCGCTGTCGAGCAGCGCGAGGAGGCCGATGGGTTGGCCTTGGGCGCGAAGCTGTCGGGCCATTTCGTAGGCGAGAACGCCGCCGAAGGAGTGGCCGCAGAGATGGTATGGGCCATTTGGCTGGCGATTGCGTAGGCGTTCGATGAATCGCCCGGCCAGTTCTTCGATGCTGTCGACGCGCTCGTCTTCGTGCGAGAACAGCAGGGCATATTGCGGGCGGTCGCAAGTTACCAGGCGGCTTAGGGGGACGTAGGTGAGGGCGGTGCCGTCGGCCGGGGGGATGAAAAAGAGGGGCTCGCCCTTACCCGAATCGTTCAGGATGAGAAACTCGCCTGATGTCAGGATCGGCGGATCGACGTTCGTTTGATCGAGCAGTTCGGCGAGGCGCCGCATGGTGGGCCGTTGGGCGATCGCGGAGAAGGGGAGCGATGCGCCCAACTCCTGCTTGATGCGCTGGAGCAATTGGGCGGCGAGGAGGGAATGGCCGCCGAGATCGAAGAAATCGTCGTCGGGCGAGATGCCGGGGCTGGTGAAGAGCTCAGCACAGATCGATGTGAGACAGGCGACGATCGGGGAAGTTGCGCTGTCGATCGATGGAGTGGTGCGCGCTGCTGGTTGTGTGCGCTGGCGGAGGAGTTGGCGGTCAACTTTTCCGGTCAGTGTCAGAGGGAGTGTGTCGACGGGATGAACCTCGGCCGGGATTTTCCATTCCGGGAGGAGCTTGCGCAGGGAAGCAATGATCGCGGCGGGCGAGGCCGGGCCGTCCGGGCGTGAGACGACGTAGGCGATGAGGCGGCTTTCGTTCTGATCGCGTTCCGCGATGACGGCCGCTTCATTGATGCCGGCCACCTGGCAGAGGCCGTTTTCGATTTCGCGCAGTTCGACGCGATAGCCACGGACTTTGACTTGCTCGTCGCGCCGGCCGTGGAATTCAAATGAACCGTCGGGGAGCAGGCGGCCCAAGTCGCCGGTGTGGAATGTCCGCATTTCAGGGTCGGACGGATCGGGCGGGAAGTCATTTGCGGTGTCGGCCGGGCGTCGCCAGTAGCCGTCGGAGAGGAATGCGCTTCGGACGATCAGCTCCCCTACTTCGTTGGCCTTGCCGGCGATGGAGATGTGTTTGTCGGTTACGGCGCGAGCGCCGGACAGTTCGGAGCTGCCCGGCTCGATGCAGGCGACGGCGATATGGCCGGCCTCGGTGGAGGAAAAACGGTTTCGCAGGGCGCATTGGTTTGCGAATCGTTTTCGCCATTGCTGAATATCGGCGGGGAGAACAGTCTCACCGGCCATGGCGATCAGTCGTACAGTTGGGTGGAGATCAGCACCGTCGAGCGTTGAGAGATAGCGGCGAAAGAGGACAACGGGCGGGTGCAGGACGGTGATCTGCTCCTGGTCGATCCAAGTCCCGAATTCATCGAGGCGCCGCGAGCCGGCGTCGAACAGATGGACCGAGGCGCCGTTCAAGAGCGAACCGAAGGTGTCGGCCTCGGACGATGCGAAGCTGCAATAGGTCAGCAATGACTGGCGGTCCGCTGGAGTGATGCCGTCGTATTGCGCCGAGAGCCAGGCGCGATGGAGGATGGCGCGGTGGCTTTTTACGATGCCCTTGGGACGGCCTGTGCTGCCGGAAGTATAGAAGATCGCGGCGGGGCTGGAGGGGGCGATGAGAGGGAGTGGGTTACTGATCTCGGCATTCGCGTCCACTTCTTCCAATAGCAATACTATTCCGTCGCCGGCGAGTTTGCGCGCGGCGATGGCGTGTGCGGTGTCGGTGAGGATCACGTCGGGCACCGCGTCGGCGATCACGTCGCGCTGCGCCGCCTCCGGCATGCGCGGGTGGATGCAGAGATAGGCTTTCGCCGCCTTGAGAATCGCCAGTGCGCAGATCACCATCGCCGGCGAATGATCGACGAGAATAGCAACGCAGCCGTTTGCCGACGCAGAGGCTTGAAGGATCGCATGCGCGATTTGAACGGAGCGACTATGTAGTTGAGCGAAGGTGAATGACTGGCGATCGCCGGCGAGTGCAAGCTTGCCGGGGTACATCTCCGCCACGCGACAGAATCGCCCGACGAGGCTTCCCTCGAGTTCGTCACGATTGAATGAAAGCTTGCCGGCTTTGGCGGAAGACGTCGCAGGTTGTGGCGACAGGAGGTTCATGCAACAAGCACCGGCTGATCCATCGCGGCGTCGGAAAGAACTTGAAGCTTGGTTGTGAGCCCGGCATCGCGTGCGTAGGTGATGAGGGCGTGGTATGTCGCCGGCCGCATTCGGACGCCTTCGCGCAGGCTCTTTTCGCGGGCACGCAGTTCCATTTCGCCGGGGATGAATATTTCTTCGACGCCGGGCGAGCGTTCGCCGCTCTTGACCTGATCGATCATGCGATCGACCCGATCGAGGAACTCGGACGCCGGCATGAACTGCTTCGGATCGATGGCCATGAAGAAATGTCCGAAGTCCGGCGCGTGTTTGGGTTGATGAAGCTTGTCGCGTTGGTGGTCGGCACAGAAGCCCGAGCCGCTCAGGACGCCGGCCAAGACCTCCATGACCATGGCGAGACCGTAGCCTTTGTGGCCGCCGATGGGCACTCCGAGACCGGCAGCAAGGTCGGCGAGATCGACCGACGGCTTGCCGTGCTTGTCGAGAATCCAGCCGGGAGCGAGTGATTTTCCTTCGAGCACCGACAGGCCAATCTTGCCGCGCGTTGCGACGCTCATGGCGATGTCGAGGAGGATGGGGCGATGCCGCGACGCGGGGATGCCGACGCCGAGCGGATTGTTTCCGAAGGTCGGTGTGACGCCGCCGGTGGGTGCCAGAATGAGCGGGCCGTTGGTGGTGCAAAGGCCGATCAGGCCGGCCTCGGTTGCGTTCCAGATATACTGCCCGGCCGCGCCAAAATGGTTGGATCGGCGCACGCTCACCATGCCAACGCCGGTCTCGCGCGCCTTGCGGATCGCGACGCCCATCGCAACGGTGCTGACCCACTGGCCGGGGCCGTTGTCGCCGTCGAATTGGGCGCTGTTGTGTGTTTCCCGCTCGATGCGGAT
>JBBRHH010000381.1:0-6258 GCA_038222915.1 Tepidisphaerales bacterium | reverse complement strand
CGAGAATGTCCAGGCCTATCAAATATCGGATGACTTCAATCAGGTCGCGTCGGTGATCCCTGAGGGACACTTCAAACGTGAATCCCAGTGATGTCAGCCGGGGGTCCATTGAGAAACGGGCGGCGATATCGTCGGCCAACTGCCGCAGCACCGTCTGCCGCTCGGACTTTTCCAACGCTGCCAGCGCCAGACAGAGCAGGACATATCGGCGGCGTGTAAATGGCCGGTCATTGCTGTCGATGAGCGGGCGGGTTGCATCGGCCTGATCCGCGGGTGTCTTGCGGAGGCGGGCCAACTCGCTGTCCACGTACAACGTCCAGCCACAGTGCCGGCTGAACCACTCCATCAGCCAGGCTTGATGACGGCGCACGAGTTGAAAGTCTTCATGCCCGGCCCCGGCCAACTGGAGAAGTGGGCATCGGAGCAGTGCGGCGGCCGCACGCCGCCGCTCCTCGCGCGTCTGTGCGCTGCTGCCCAAAGCAACTGTGCTGTTCGAGGAAACCGCCGACGTACGTGCGCTCATGCGAACGCCTCGATCGGCTTGAAGGAAGCTTCGTGGTCCAGTTCGCCGCCGCGAATGAAGAGATGGTGGTCGTCTCCGATCAGCAGACCAGCCGTGGTACGGATGGTCGCCGTCATACCGTCCATCGTCGATGTAAGATCCACGTACAACGTTCCGTCACTGGAAAGAACGGAGACGCTTGCGTCGGCATCCGTTTTGGCGGCCAGCGCGTCGCCGATCAGATCAAGCAACAATTGGAACTCCGGGTCGTTCAGCTCGGGCAACTGCGACAACCGTGTTGGCCGGTCGGTGCACAGGACGCGCCGGGCGCGCTCAATTTGTTCGGCTTCGTCAGAGGTCAGCCGGGCTAGCATCGCCTTCTCGTGTGTGCGATCGATGACTGCGGCGGGGCGACCGCGCGGCGTGTATCGGCCGGATTTGTGCAGCCGGGGAGAGATCTTCACCGGCGGTGCATCAAGCCAACTGGCCGTGGATGCGACCGGAGTCAGATCACGACTCGCCTGCGTCTCAAGATCGATCGACAGATGTCGGCACGAATGCATTGCAAAAGCAGAACGCCAGAGTCGATGGGCATCGGCATCGTCCTTTGTTTCGGCAAACCAAAGGGCCAGCGCGGTAAAATCGGACGCGCGATCGCTGTGGCCGGCCCGGCGTTCGTTGATGCCCGTCACGGTGGCGATCAGAGATGGAATGGCCGATCGGGCGGCCGATCGCAGCTCATCTGCCTGTGAGCGCCTCGCCGGTGTCCCGATAAACCAGGCACACAATCCTTCCCAACGGGCGGTCCACATTTTCCTGTTGAGATCGCGCTCGATGTCGGAAACGTCCAGCCGGTCGACCAACTCCCGATCGGCAACGCGATGGAGCAATTCTACGACCGCGTCGCGATCGATTCCGCGAATGCGACTTGAGATCTGATGCGTGGCCATGACCAACTCGCGCAGAAATCGCTCGAGGTAGTCAATGAGACGTTGCTTGTAAGTTAGAAACGATTCGACATCGAGCGACTGAAGGTCGATGCGGCGTTGAATGCCGCCCATGAATCGCTGGGCTTGGGTTGTCAGTTCATCAAACCGCTCGCGCAGCAAGGTGAATACGTCGGCGAGTTCACGATCGTCGGCCTCGCTACCGGCGGAGATCTCGGAAATGCGGAGAAGATATCGCTGAATTTCGTCGAGGGCGGCGGACTGCAGTTGGCCGGGTTGGTGGATCGATTGTTCGAAGAGGGCGATCGCCTGTTCGGCCGACTCACCCGCGATGGACATCTGATAGAGGTTTCGAACGCGCCAGAAATCCTCGACGGTGGCGACCTCGGAGGTGTCGGGATGTGATTCGAGATTGCCCCACTCGACCAACTGCTGCAAGGCGGACTCTGAGACGACGTCGGTATCGAGGCGATCCGACTCGCGGAGAGCGCTGTCGATATCGCCGGGACGAAGGTGAATGACGAAACTGGATTTCGCACGGGCAAATTCCGCAAGGATGGCACGATATACCCGAGACTTCTCGGCGATGAGATGGGCAAATACGTTGTAGTCCGATGAATCTGGCATGCATCAACCCCGGCCGCCCCCGGATGGAACAAAGATTGAAATGGAGCCACGGAGAATCGAACTCCGATTTGCTGAATGCGATTCAGCCGTCATCCCGTTAGACCATGGCCCCGGGTGATTTGGGAAATTCTAATCCGTGAATTGGTTGCGTCAAGCGCCCTTCGTTTCCCGCGATCATGGGGTTGTTCCGCAGACTGGGCAGGCTGGATTGCGGTGAATGGGGAGGGTTTGGAAGCTCATTTCGCCCAGGTCATAGTGAAGGAGGCGGCTTAGGAGGGGTTGGCCTATCTTGGCGAGGACTTTGATGGCCTCGGTGGCGGCCAATGTGCCTACTACGCCGGCTACTGCGCCGAAGACGGGGAAGCGGCGGTTCCAGGACGGGGGGTCGGTGGGGTGGAGGCAGGCGAGGCATGGCGTTTGGCCGGGGAGGATGGTGGTGAGGCGGGCCTCCATCTCGTACATGGCGCAGTCGACCATCGGCTTGTTTTGTCGGACGGCCTCTCTGTTGAGGAGGAATCTTTCGGAGAAGAGTGGGGCGCAGTCTACGATCAGGTCGGCTTTGCTCACGATTGCTGCGGCGTTGGAACCAGTGATGTTTTCGGCGATCGATTCGACTTCCAACTCGGGATTCAACTCGCGGAGGCGGCGGGCGGCGGACTCTACGCGCGGTTTGCCGATCCAGTCGTGGGTCATGAGGATCTGGCGGTTTAAGTCGTCGGGGCGGACGTTGCCGGCGTGGGCGAGGATGAGGCGGCCGACGCCGGCGGCGGCGAGGTAATACGCTACTGCACCACCTACACCCCCTACCCGCGTTATCAACACGGAGGCGTTTTTCAGGGCGAGCTGGCCTTGCTCGCCGAAGCCGGGGATCGACAACTGCCATTCGTAGGTGGCGCGATCGGCGTCGTTGAGATTGTTGTGGCGCAATGGCATTTGGTTATCTGAAACGGCAGACGAGATCGTAGAGCGAACCGCCAACGTAGCCTGCGACGCCTTCGTCCTTGATCATGCCGATGTTGAGCGCGTCGCAGGTGAAGATGGCGTCGATGTTGCTTTCGATGCCGCGGCCCATTCCTTCGAGGATGATGAGGTCGGCGTCGTGGGAGGCCGCGTTGAGCTCGGGGCTGACTGCGCCCAGGTCGATGAGCGGCTCGCCGGTGCCCGAGGTGATGAGCTGGATGGGGAGGGAGGCGAAGGAGGGTTCGGTTGCGAGAATGCGCGGCCACCAATTGCGGACGTCGTGAATGGTCATGTCGTTGAGCGTCGGGCGCTCGTTGGCGGTGAGGACGATCTGCGCGCCGCGTCTGGCGAGCCAGCGCATGAAGGGGAGTGCGCCGAGGAGGAAATCGCTGCCGGCGTTGTCGACGAAGAAGACGGCCTTTTTGTGGGGCGAACCATTGAGCAGGCGATTTTCCAGGGCGTCGTAGTCGTCGATGAGCCAGGGGCGCGGTTTGAGTTTGGCGCGGATCTGGAAGAAATCGGGGCCGCCGTGGAGGAAGGCTTTGGTGGTGGCCTCGGCGCCCATGTCGAAGATGTTGCCAGCGAAGATGCCTTCGGTGAGGGCGCGGATCTGCGGCGCGCCGGAGAGGGCGTCGATCTGCTGGCAGACGCCGGGGAGGAAGGGGAGCATCTTTTCGTTTTCACGGGCCTTGAGGTCGATGAAGGCGTCGCCGAAGCCGTGTTCGCGGAGGATGATGTCGCGCCAGTTGTCGAGGATGAGGATTGTGACGCGGCCGTGCGGGTTTGGGTCGGCGTAGTAGGCGTCGAAGGTTTTATTGAAGGCTGTTTTGCAAGCCTTTGCGCGCCGCTGGACTTCTTCAATGGATGCGCCGCGGGCGGTTTCCGATTCGATGCCGAGGGTGAGGATGGTGTTGATGTGGCGCTTGAAGAACTCGACCCAGTGGGTTCGCCCGGCGAGGTCGGCGGTGAGATTCCAAGAACACGGCTGGTAGCGTTTTGGATCGGCCAGCTTGCAGAAGGGTTCGAGCGTCAACTGAGGCCTCGCGCGGTCATGCCGCCGTCGACGAAGATGTATTGGCCGGTGATGTAAGCGCCGGCGGGGCTGGCGAGGCAGACGGCGATGCCGGCGCAGTCTTCGGGCTGTCCCATCCGTCCCATCGGTACCCATTTCTTTTCGCGTTCAGGATCTTCGTTCACCCACTTGACGACTTCGCGGTTGCGATAGGTGTTGAAGAAGCCGGGGGCGATGAGGTTGGCGGTGATGCCTTCAATGGCGAGGTCGCGAGCCCAGACGCGGGTAAGGTGGGCGATGCCGGCCTTGGTGGTGGAATAGGGGAGCATGTCGGACGCGCCGCCGTTCATCTGGACGGAGCCGACGTTGATGATGCGGCCGAACTTTTGCTGGCGGAAGATGGGGACGGCGAGTTGGACGAGCGTTTGGGGCGCGATGACGTTGAGGCGGAATTCGCGTTCAAAGGTTTCGGGTTTGGCCTCGAGCCATGGGCCGTTGCTTTGGATGGCGGCGTTGTTGACGAGGATGCTGAGCGGGCCGAGTTTTTCGGTGGTTTCGTGGATGAGCTTTGCGGGGAGGGAGAGATCGCCCATGTCGCCGCCGAGGCCGATGGCTTTGCCGCCTTCCTGGTTGATGCGGTCGGCTTCGGCGGTTGCTACGTCCAGGGCGATGTCTTGAATTGCAACGGAGCAGCCGTGGGCGGCGAGGCCGCGTGCGATGCCGAGGCCAATGCCGCGGCCTGCGCCGGTGATCAATGCGACGCGGCCGGTCAATGAAAAGTCTGGTCCTGTCATGTTGATGGGAATGCTAGCGGTGCGTGGGATGAATTCAACGACGGATTATGTGACGAGGTTTGCGGCGGCCGCGTTGGATTCGACCTGTTCGACATTTTTTGCGCCCGGGATGACGCTGGTGACCTCGCTGCGGCGAAGGCACCAGGCGAGCGCCCATTGGGCCATGTTGACGCCGGCGGGCACTTCTTCGCGGGCGATTTGTTCGACTTCGCGGAGCTTGGAATCAATCTTTGCCTGATCGGTTCCGCTGCGCTGGTCTTTGCCTTCGAAGCGTGCGCCGGGTTTGTATTTGCCGCTGAGGAAGCCGCTGGCCAAGGGGACCCGGGCGAGGATACCGAGGTCCTGGCGTTTTGCGATGGGGAAGGCGTTTTCTTCGGGACGTCTGTCGAGGCGGTTGTAGATGACCTGCAAAACCTCGACGCCGGCTTTTTCGGAGCCTTCACATTGGTGGGTGTAGTCGAGGCCGCTGCTGATGGAGTTGCCGATGTGGCGGACTTTTCCGGCCTTCACCTGCTGTTGCAAGGCATCCTGTAGCGCAAGGTCGTCGAACTCTGAGTCGCGGACGGAGTGATATTGGAGGATGTCGACGTAGTCGGTGCGGAGGGCGCGGAGAGATGCGTCGAGCTGGGCGACCATGTCTTTGGCGGAGCGCTCGTCGGTTCGGTCCATGTAGCCGTGGAATTTATGGCCAAACTTGGTGGCGATGATCCAATCTTTTCTTTCCTTTTCGATCGCCGCGCCGATGAGGGATTCGGACAAGTGGGCGCCGTAGCACTCCGCCGTGTCGAGGAGGTTGATGCCCAGCTCGTTCGCGCGGCGGAGCATCTGGGTGACTTCAACCTGGTTGAAGTCCTTGCCCCATTCGCCGCCGAACTGCCAGGTGCCCAGGCCGATGACGGAAACGTTCAGGTTGGTTTTTCCGAGGCGACGATACTTCATGTCGCGGTCCTTCACTTCTTCCAGGCGGGATTGAGCTTTTCGGCTTCGTCGTTGATCTCGCGGATGTAGACGTTGCGGAAGTGGGTCGGGTGGCTGTGGGTCTGGAGCTCGATCTGCTCGCGTGGGAAGATCGGCTGCTTGCGATCCCAGTAATTCTCCAGAGTCACGTTATCGACCACCAGCTTGTCGTTGAGATGAACGGTGACCTTCTCGCCGACCATCTTGATACGGAAAGTGTTCCAATCACCCAGAGGACGGTCGGCCAGCTCCAGTGGATTGCTGGCGTTTTCCTTGTTATTATAGAGACCACCGGAACCCACCGGCCAGTGGGCCGGATCCCAGATCTGCACCTGGGGCGAACCGCGCAGATAGATACCGCTGTCGCCGCCGGGGCCGAGCTTCCAGTCGACAAGCATTTCGAAGTCTCCGTAATCCTTCGTCGTGCAAAGGTGGCTTCCCTCGCCGTCGAACACGAGG
>JBBRHH010000380.1:0-6261 GCA_038222915.1 Tepidisphaerales bacterium | reverse complement strand
TGCTGGGACGACGGCAGCGGCAGACGGTGGACCGTTTGCGGGGGATTCGGAATCTGAATGAGGTGATGCAGGAGCGGATGACGGCTTGGAATCGGGTGGCGATGGGGATCGGGGGATTGGCCGGGAGTCCCAAGTTCCTTCTGGCGCATGTGCTTGGGTTTGGGGGGTGGATGATCGGGAATGCGGTGGCGCGGGGACACGCCATTGATCCATCGCCTTTTCCGGCGTTGTGCTTGTGGGTGTCGGTGGAGGCGATCTTTTTGTCGATGTTCATCATGATCAGCCAGAACCTGCAAGGCCAGAAGGATCGAATTCGAACGGAGCTGGAATATCAGGTGGCGTTGAAGATGCAGTTGGAGATCATGCAGTTGCATCAGCGGATGGACGAGCTGCCGGAGACGATTATCGATCGGGTGCGGGACCAACAGGCCGACCTTCTTTCAAACGCGCCGGGGGCGGCACCGCTGCGTGCGCCGCTGGTGAATGGGTGAGATTGCGGGCGGAGTGTGGAAAAAGGCGCGGTTGCGGTAGAATTGAACACGATGCAGACACGATACAAATCAATCCTGTTGTTCGGGGCGCCGGGCAGCGGCAAGGGAACGCAGGGAAAGATCATTGGCACAATTCCCGGCTTTTACCATAGCGCGACGGGCGACATTTTCCGGTCGCTAGATCTTCAGAGCGAGATGGGGCGGCGGTTCTGGGAGTTTTCGAGCAAAGGCCAGCTTGTTCCTGATGAATTGACGATCAAGCTGTGGAAGCAATACATCCTGGGCATGGAGCTGATCAACCAGTTTCATCCTGAGACGGAACTGCTGGTGCTGGATGGACTTCCGCGGACGATCGAGCAGGCCAAACTGCTGGAAGACACGATTGAGGTGGTGAAGGTGGTTTTCCTGGTTTGTACCGACTTCAACAAGATGGTGGAGCGGTTACGACGCCGGGCGTTGAAGGAGAATCGCTTTGATGATGCCAACGATGTGGTGATCGAGCGGCGCTTGCGCGAATATGAAACGAAGACTGCGCCGGTGTTGGATTTTTATTCGCCGGACAAGATTGTGAAGGTGGAGGCGACGCTTTCGCAGATTCGTGTGCTCAATGAGATTGTGCAGGTGCTGGTGCCGTTGAAAGAGGCGCAGGACCGGCATTTTGAGGTGGGCAGCGCTACAGGCGAGCCGCAGATGTCTGCAAGTTCGGGGGCGGTGGCCGCAGGTCGCGTTGGCGATCTGTAATCGAATAGGCGAACGGACGTGCGGTTGTTGTCATTCGTGTTTGGATACCGAAGCGGGCTACCCACTATCGAGTGGTCGCGATAGAGTTGAGACGATATGAGTGAAGCTGAGACATCCGCCAACGCCAATGCAGATACCGTGATCGCGCGATCGGTGGTGCTGATCGTTGACGACAATGCGCAGAACGTCGAGCTGCTGCAGGCGTTTCTGGAGTCGATGCCGGTGGAAATTGTCACGGCGTTTGACGGGGTGGATGCGCTGGAGAAAGTCCGGCTGCACAATCCCGATTTGATTCTCCTGGACATCATGATGCCGCGGATGAGCGGATTTCAGGTGTGCCGGCGGCTGAAGAGCGATCCGGCGACGAAGGATATTCAGATTTTGATGGTGACTGCGCTCAATGAGCTTGGGGATATCGAGCAGGCCACCGAATGCGGAACAGATGATTTTGTCAGCAAGCCGGTCAACAAGTTTGAGCTGCTGACGCGGATCAAGAGCCTGTTGCGGGTGCGGCATTTGAAGAGTGAGCTGGAGCGGGCGCTCAGTTATTTGAATGAGATCGAGCAGGACGAGGAAACGAGCAGCGATTGATGCGCTGCTGGGTTTGGGGACAGGGTAGCAAATCTTGAGTGGACGGATTGACTGTTTGGATGCGAAGGATCGTATGAAAAATCTCACGTCTGTGATTCTTGCTGTAATTATCGTGATAGAACTGGCAGGTTGTGGTGAGAGCGGTCGCAAGGCGCATCAGGGGGGTGGCGTGGGCGCGACGCAGCCGGTGAATCAGGGATCGGGGGAGGCGGGTGAGTTGATGCAGGATGTGACGGCGATGGCGGGGTATGGGGCGGAGGCTTACCGAAAAGTATATGAGAAGGATGAGATCGTCAGCGTTTTGAAGAACGGGATGACGGTGATTGTGAAGCGGGTGGGGTCGCCGGTGGTATCGGTGCGGTGCTACGTCGGGACGGGTGGGGTTTATGAAGGGCAGTGGCTTGGGGGAGGATTGAGCCATCTGCTGGAGCATCTGGTGGCCGGGGGGAGTAATGCGCGGCGGACCGAAGAGCAGAACAAGGTGCTGTTGCAGCAGATTGGGAACAATTCGAACGCTTATACGACGTACGACCATACGGCGTATTTCATTAATACGACGAGCGATCATCTGGAGAATGCGGTTGATCTGGTGACCGGGTGGGTGCTGACGGCGTCGATTACGAAGGCCGAGTATGCGCGGGAATATCAGGTGGTGCAGCGCGAGCTGGAGATGGACAAGGGGAATCCGGACTGGGTTTATTATGAGCTGACGCAGCGGAACCGGTATTTTGTCAGCCCGGCGCGGGTGCCGGTGATCGGGTATCAGGAAGTGATCCAGGGATTGTCGCGCGATGACGTTTACAACTATTACAAGAAGGCGTACCAGACCAACAACATGATCTTTGCGGTGGCCGGTGACTTTGAGCCGGAGAAGATGTTGCAGGCGGTGCAGAAGTATGTGGCGAACGCGAAGCCGGGGCGGGAATTTTCGCATGACATCGCGGCGGAGCCGGCGGTGACTGCGCCGCGGACGCTGGTGTGCACGTTCCCAAAACTTGGACAGGCGAAGCTGGAACTGGGATTCCCATCGGTGCAGGAGAGTGATCCGGACGTTTATGCGATGGACCTGTTTGCTGCCGTGCTGGCGAAGGGGGAGAGCTCGCTGCTGGTTCAGGAAATCCGCGACAAGAAGGAGCTGGTGACGGGGATTGCGGCGGGTGACAACACACCGCAGTATGTGGATGGAACGTTCACGATCGACATGGAACTGCCGACGGCGAAGATCTCCGAGGCGACGGCGGCGGTGCTGGATCAGATCGACGAGATCAAAAAGAATGGTATTGACGAAGAGCGACTTAAGCGCGCCAAGACGCAGATGGCGACGGCGCGGGCGTTTGGATTGCAGACATCGGAAGACATCGCCTCTTCGATGGCGACGGATTATCTGATGACGGACGATCCGCATTTCAGCGACCGGTACGTCGAGCGGATTCAGAAGGTGACGTCGGATCAGATCAAGGAAGTGGCGAACAAATATTTCAAGCGGAATAAATTGATTACGACCGCGATGCTGCCGGCGGAGTCTCCGGCGGCGGCCGCGCTGCCGAAGGCGTCGGATGTGTTGAGGGCGGCCGCGCCGACGACGGCTCCTACGACTGCGCCGGCGGCAACGCCGGTGGTGCGGGTGGCGCTGAAGAACAACACGGTATTGCTGGTGAAACGCATCGCTTCATCGCCGGTCGTGGTGATGAACATGTACGCAATTGGCGGGCTTACGGCCGAAGACGAAAAGACGAACGGGTTGGGAAGCCTGGCGATGGATGTTCTGCCGCGCGGGACCAAGACGCGCAATGCGGAACAGATCGCGCAATTCTTTGACTCGGTGGGGGGGGCGTTGGAGACAAGTTCGGGGAACAACTACTGGAGTTGGCAGGCGGCGTGCCTGAAGGCGGATTTTGGCAAGACGATTGAGGTGTTTGCTGACATCGTCGAAAACCCGGCGTTTCCTGAGTCCGAGTTCAAGCAGGTTCAGGAGAGGACGCTTGCGGCGATCGAGGCGCAGGATGCGGACTGGTTTAACCAGAGCCAGCGATTCTTTCGCGAGACGTACTTTGGGCCGCGGAAGTCGGCGTATCAGTTCCTGCCGATCGGGACGACAGAGCGTGTGAAATCGTTCAATGTCGGACAGGCGCGGGAGTGGTATGAGAAGACGATTGGGCCGGCTCCCCGGGTGCTGGCGATCTATGGCGATGTCGATGTGGCCCAGGTGAAGGAACTGGCGGAGAAGTTTATCGGCGCTGGTAAGGAAGTGAAGAAAATCGAGGCGGCGAAAGTGTTGCCGTATGCTCCGTCGGCGCTGGATAAGAATGCGACGGTGATGGTCAAGCGGGTGGCGGTGAACAAGACGAGCAACCCGCACACCGGCATTTTGATTGGATACGATTCGTCGAGCGTGGTGGCGGATGATTCGAGCTATCCGCTCACGCTTGCGAAGACGATGGCCAGTGGTTTTACGTACCCGACCGGCTATCTCTTTGAGACGCTGCGCGGTAGGGGGCTGACGTACGATGTGAATAGTTACAATTTTCCCGGCCGGGATGAAAAGCTTCCGGGCGCTTTCGTCGTTTACGCGGGATGCGAGCCGAAAGTGGTGAACGAGGTGATTGATCTGATCCTTGAGAACGTCGCCCGCCTGCAGGGAACGGCGGAGGATTTGCAGCCGGAATGGTTTGACCGGTCGAAGAAGTTGATCACGACGGCGGACGCGATGGATCATGAGACGGCCGCACAGCAGGCGCAGACGGCGGCGATTCATGAGCTGTTTGGATTGGGTTACGATTACCACGACAAATTTGCCGATAAAATCGGTGGCGTGAAGTTGTCAGACGTGCAGGCGATTGCACGCATGAAACTGCGTCAATGCGTAGTGACCGTCAACACGTCGGAACCTGATCTGGTAACTGTCAAAGAAGGCGAGCGGAGATACGCGTCGTTCCCGCCGGTGGACCTCACACCCCGTGGTGTACAGCACGACGTTGGTGGCGCGAAATAATCTTTGTTGGCATGCGTATAGGTCGTGGGCAAGTCTGATTGCAGCATGGGAATGGATGAATGCAGCTCGATAAAGGGTAAAGCATGTACGATGGTTCAAGGACGGTCGAGGAATTCCTCGCGGCGGCGGCCGCGAAACAGCCAACGCCCGGAGGCGGCAGCGTGACGTCGCTGGTCGCGGCGCTTGCGGCCTCCATGGGGGAAATGACGGTCAACTACAGCCTCGGCAAGAAGGGTCTGGAGGCGTTCGCTGATGAGCTGCGCCCCGCACTTGCCGAGTTCACCCGTGCTCGAAAGCTGCTGCTGCAACTGATGGTTGAAGACCAACTGGCTTATGAGGCGCTCACGGCCCTTTCGCGGTTGCCGCACAATTCTCCGGAGCGCAAGGAAAAGTTCTCCGCTGCGCTTCTGGCGTGCGTGCGTGTTCCTGAAGCGATCGCGGCGGCTGGGGTGGGCATCCTGGAGTTGTGCGATCGGCTGGTCAATTTTGTGAATTATTATCTGCTCTCGGACCTGGCCGTGTGCTCCGACTTTGCGATGGCCTCCATCCGGTGCGCGATCTACAACGTGCGCAGCAACCTGAAGCAGATCCCGGATGAAAGCGACCGGCGCTCGATCGAGGCGACCATGGGTCAGATCCTGAGCCGCGCGGTAACGCTGATTCAAAGTGTTACGCCGAGGATCTGGGAACGAAATCGGCAGGGCGCGCAATAGGAGGACCGACCGTGGCGCGCGACGAACGCGACTTCATAGTTGAACTTTCGTCGGCCGCGTCGAGGGATGCAACGCCGGATGCGTCGCCGCGTTCCTCAAATGTTGGCAGGCCATTTCTGAGCGTGCATTTCGCGTGCTGTGGGGTCTACCAGCGGATCTATAAGAGCAACGATGGAAAGTCATACACCGGCCGATGCCCGCGTTGCGGGTTGCCGGTGCAGTTTGCGGTTGGGCCGGGGGGCACGTCATCGCGCACTTTTGTGGTACACTAAGACCCGTCTCGTGCGGTTTTACATTCGATCACGATTGGGACAAGGAGGTTGACGTGAGCGCGGCGTCCGGAGTCAAAACACAAGCCCAGGGCAGCAATGTCCAGATCCCGCGCCCCGAGGGCGTTTGCGCCGTGTGCGCGGAGCCAATCGTGGCCGTCCAGAAATTCATGGCGGCGCTTGTCGAAACGCCGGCGGGCTTTCATCGGGCCGACTGCTGCATCACCTGCTGGGAAAAGTTCGATCGAAAAGATGTGATCGCCTTCTGGCAGACGGTCATGCCCAAGGCCGACGAAAAGAAGAAGATCTTCGTCGACGACGGGGTGCTGTGCGACCTGTTCGCCCGGCTCAACGATGTTGAAGAACCTGCCAAGCTGAATTTCCGCTTTGTGCTCGGTCTGATCCTGATGCGCAAGCGATTGGTGCAATACGATTCCACCCGCCACGAGACCGGCCGGGATGTC
>JBBRHH010000379.1:0-6265 GCA_038222915.1 Tepidisphaerales bacterium | reverse complement strand
GTGGAGGGGGGAAACAAGCGGGCGGCCTTGGCAATTTCGCCGCGCGAACAACCTTGCTGCAGCATCGTAAGAGCCTTACGCACCTTCTCAAGCCACATGGTCAGCCATGTGACGGCGCGGTACTCGGTGGATGGATCCAGTTGAACAAGCTGACGCCAACGCCGCACGGCGGAGTCAGCGTGTCCCGCAGCCAGCTCGTTGGTCATATCCCACATTTCCTGCTCGCGCTGGAATGAGACGCTCGTGGAGACCAAATCCGCGGAAATTTTTCCATTATTATTTTGTAGAGCAAGTTTCGCTAATTCATTGTCGATGCGACCGAGGTCATCGCCTATTAATTCACATAACAAGCGGGCAGCGTCCAATAATAGTTGGATCTGATGATACTGTTTGGCTCGTTCGGCCGCCCACTTAACTAAATCTTTGGGAGGATTGCAATCAACTACTTGTCCCGACTTGATTATGAGTTTATATATTCGTTGGTTCGCCGGAAGGGAGTTGCAGCGCAGTACGAGTGTGCCGCCGCCTGATACATCGGCGATATATCGTTCCAGTTGTTCGCGGTAACGCGTGATGAAAGTTTCCGCGTTACGAACGACGACGATTTTGTGGCCGGCAAACATGGTGAATGTTCGGAGTTCATCGAGAACTCCGGCAAGCTCAGCAGTTTCGCCGTCAAAGTCGATTCGTTGCACGTCGCCTTGAAATTCGCGCACGAGCTGGGCGAGCTTGTCGAGTTGAAGGAAGAGGTCTTTTCCGACTAGGGCATATACGGGCTTTGGCATTACAGACGGTTGTATGAACCGGACGGTTTCACGTCAACGTTGCGCTCCGGAAGGTGGCAGGAGTGTGGCGCAGAATCGATTTTGTGGGAAACGCGGGTGATCTGTCGATGGATCGGCTAATCGGACCGTGCTGACTATGGGCATGAATGGAGGAGAGTATGTCGCATTCTTATGCATCATTTTGCCAGGATTTTTACGTCAATCTTCGTCTGAGTACGCAATTAAACCTTCCGCACACCCGGGAAACCCTGCTGCATTTTTTCGAGCGGCTGCAGAAGGAATTCCCAGCGCTGTTGAACTTTCGCAAATGTGACAATGGGGACTTTAATCTCGAAGAAGATCGTCGCACCGGGGTATATCGTTGGGTCCGCCTGGAGGCGAAACGTCTGGTTGCGGGCTTTGTGAATCCGCCGACGCTGGACGACGCTCTGGCCTTCCACACCTTTGTTCTCGAGCTTGCTCCGCACTACCTCGGCATCAGCCCCCTTGAGATTGAGCACATGGAGGCCCTCTTCGGCTTTGATCTGTCCTTCCGTGGCAATCACGATGAAGTGGTGATCGAGAGCCTTTTCGATGGATCGCCGCTCGGTTGCCTGCTGGATGAAGAAGGGGCTCGGCCAGTCGATGTTCAGCCAAGCGTCGCAGTTGCACTCAGCGACGACTGCCGCCTGCAGGCGCGGCTGGACGTCATCACCCGCACCGACAACTACCAGGTCCGCACCGGCGACTATTCCGAGGAAGAGCTCAGCCTCTATCTGACCGTTCGCCGCTACTGGGGCGATCGGCCCAAGGAATCGCTGGATGCGGTTTTCGCACATATCTTCGATCGCGCAGATGGTCTCTGCTCGGCTCATGTGGTGCCAAAGGTCCTGAAGCCGATCTCGACCGCGATTGCGTCGCGTTCATAGTCGGTTCTTTTTGCAAGGCCACGCCGCCTTGATAAACTCTGCGGATGCAAGACGCTTCAAAGAACGAATTGCTGGCGCAGGCGGGTCAGCGCATCGACCGCGCTTTGTCGGTACTGCAGCGCGGTCACGCTGACGTAAATCGAGCGCGCTCGACCCTCACTCCCGAGCAGCAGATTTCCGGCGAGCGGGCATTGCGCGGCGCACTGGTGGCGACTGATCGCGTGAAAGGACTGCTGTTGGACGCCCTGCGCAATTCAAATGACAAGGTTGGAAAAGGTGGAGCGAATTGAACATGGCAAATGAATCGCAAGTGCGCACTACCCCCTCCAGCGCATCCGCCGAGATCATCGCCACGCCGGGGAAATGGCACCGTGGAAAGCTGATCGGAGTGGCACTGCTTTTTCTTGGCTTTGGCATCGCCTGCATCTACCACGGTTTTTTTGTCTATCCACGGCAGAACGCAGAGTTCGTGGCGGCCGAGAAGGATCCGACGCTTCCTCTGCCGCATCCGGGCTTTGACATCCCGATGAACAAGGGATTCGCAGTGATCCTGCCGCCGCTGGCGCTGCTTCTGATTGGGCGCGCGTTGTACATGTCCCGCGGCGAATACCGCCTGGCGAACAACGTCCTGCACATCCCAGGCCATCCTGCAATTCCGCTCGAAGCAATCACGCGGCTGGACAAGCGGCGCTGGGATCGCAAGGGCATCATTGAGATTGATTATGAACTGGCCGACGCGAAACCCGCGCGCTGCCGGCTCGATGATTTCTATTATGACCGTGATCGCACGGATGAAATCGTGGACAGGATCGAGGCGTTCGTGAAGGCCGCCTGATCAGGGTTTTTTGCTATGCCGTTTGCAAGCGCGCCGTTCGCTCAGGGAATTCCGTGGTTCCACTGAAGCACTCCCGGGTCCGCGCGTACATTTCAATAAATCCAGGCATCACCGCGAGCGTGTCGTACGTTTCGCGCGCGCGGGCGTGCGCCGCCGCCGCGTAAGAGGCAGCCAGCGCGCGGTCCGACAAAAGCTCGCTCATATTCCGCGCCAGCTCATCAACGTTGCCCGGAGGCGACAGCATTCCGCACCGGCCGCCCGCGAGAAGTTCCGGAATTGCCCCGCTTGCACTCGCGACGATAGGTCGTCCCGCGGCCATCGCTTCCAGCGTGCTGAACGAAAAACTTTCAAACCCGCTGCTGCAGACGGCCGCCAGTGCGCATTTGTTCAGCTCGTCCTGCACTGCGCGAAGCGTCAGCGGTCCGATGAGATGGATGCGCGATCGGACGGCCGGGTCTTTGACGAGCGTACGCAACACGTCGGAGAACGGCTGGCTTGGCGACCATTGATCCGGCCCCACCAACAGCAGCTCGGCCTGTGGATGTGCCTGGGCGATTTTGGCAAATGCCCGCACAAGAACATCCTGACCCTTGAATCGCTCGATTCGGCCGGCGCACAAAATCCGCTGCGGTTCCTTAGGGCCGGGCAGGGCAGGGCGCTGCCTTGGCACGTCCATGAAGTTCGCCAGGACGCGCGGCGCCTGCGCCAGCTGCCAGTGATTTTGGATGAATCCCGCCATCGTATGGCTTGGCGAAGTCAGTGTGTGGGCATACCGCGCGCTTTGCCGCTCAAGATAAGCCAGCACCCGGTTCAGCGTTGCGCCTTTCGTGCGGTTGACCCGAAAGAAGAGGTCCCATGGACCATGCGTGCGAATGACGGTTGGCCAGCGCTGCAATTGACCGGCAAAAAAACCGTTGGCGGCGTGCTCCGGAGCTTCCACAACATCAAAAGGCGTCTTGCGGTCGATCTCCTGAAGCGCTTCGCAGGTCGCCAGGTCCCAGCGCAGCCAGTGCCACACACCTCGGTTGGACCAGTTCATCAAGGGCGAGAGAAATCGCCAGTAAGCGAATCGCAGAGCGCGCCAGCGGAGGCCTTCCCCGTATTGGGCCGGGATCCGGTGAACGGTAACGTTGGGTTGCGGGATTTCGGGTTCGTCACTCGGCCCGGCCAGCACCACGACCTCATGCCCAAAGCGACCCAGGCCGCCTGCGAGGCGAAACGTATACGTGCCGACTCCGCCGTAGCCCTGCTGTGGCGGATATTCATATGAAATCAGGGCAACACGCATCGGCCGATAATCTCTTTCGAATCAAAGGCACAAATGGGCGGGTGACCCGGATCAGCATCCCTGCCCATTGGAATCTCCGCGCACGAACTGTCTGCACGTTACACAAGATACATCGGTCGCAACAGGTTGCTACCAGAGACATTTAGACTGACGGGACATCGTGTCGGCGGCAATTGCAAAAATCACAGGCTGCCTTTCCAATGCAGAAATGGACCAATTCACACTTGCCGAGCAATCACACAAATTCGTCGCCAGTCAAACCTTCGACGTCGCCGTTCTTCCGTTTGGCGCGACCGAGCCCCACAACTACCACCTGCCTTATGGGACCGACAACTTCCAGGTCGAAGCCATCGGAAAGCGCGCCTGCGCACATGCAACGGCGCGCGGCGCAAAAGTGCTGCTGCTGCCGGCCATGCCGTTTGGCGTGAATACGAACCACTTGCACGTAAAGGGGGCGCTCGCGCTGAGCGTTACACCGACAACGCTGCTCAAGCTGATCGGTGATCTGGCGGATGCGCTGCAGCGGCAGGGGCTTCGCAAGCTCGTCTTGCTGAACGGGCATGGGGGCAACGAGCTCAAACCGCTCACGCGTGAGCTGCATCATCAGACAAAGATGTTCTTGTGTGTCTGCGACTGGTTCCGCATGGCCAACGACGAATATCCAAACATCTTCGCCCACCCCGGCGAGCATGCGGATGAGGTCGAAACCAGCCTGATGATGGAATTGCGGCCCGACCTGGTGCACATGGAACTTGCCGGGCCTGGAACCGGCAACCCAACGCAGTTTGATGCCATCAACAAGGGATGGATAACAATTACCCGCCCCTGGCACCTGCTGACGAATGACACGGGCGTGGGCGATCCCACTGGCTCGTCGGCCCAAAAGGGAAAAGCGCTGTTGAACCTGCTGACCGGCCGGCTTGGCGATTTTCTGTATGAGCTGGCCAAGGCGCCAATGACCGACCGTTTTCCGTATGTCTAGGCCGATTGAATCTGCGCTATATATTGACGTATCCTGATTCGCTCGGAAGGGGGCAGTTTTAAGAGGAATGCAACCGTGGCCGCACTGTCGCTAGAGCTTGGGCTGAAAACCGACCCGATTGAATACCGCTACTCCTATGACTGGCTTTTCCGGCTGATGGCCCAGGAGCAGGTGCGTCACGTTCAGCTTGGCACCTTCTTTGAAATCTATCAGCTCCCCGATGCCTATTTTGTAGAGCTCCGGCGAAAGGCCGAGGATCACGGCCTGGTGATCGACAGCATCTTTACCGCACATCGCGAACTGGGTGGATTCTTTCGCGAAGATGGGCCGGGCTGGGTCGAGGTGGCGCGGAAGAATTACGAACGCCTGATTCATGTCGGCAATCTGGTGGGAGCGAAATCAGTGGGCTCCAATCCGGGGGCGCTTGTTCGCGATCGAATGGGATGCAAGCCCGCCGGCATCAGAACCTATGTACAGCACATGAAAGAGCTGATGCGGGTGGCGGCGAACGAAGGCGTGGAGTGGCTGTCCATTGAGCCCATGTCATGCCTCGCCGAGCCGCCAACCCTGCCCGATGAGATGCGCGACATGGCGCAGGAGCTCAACGCGTATCATGCGGCCAATCCGCAGTCCACGTCGAAAGTCGGATACTGCCTCGACATCGCCCACGGCTATGCCGACGCATCGAAGCAGGTGAAGTTCGACAACATGCAGTTGTTCGAGGCGGCATTGCCGTACACCAGCGAACTGCATCTGAAAAACACCGATAAAATGTTCAATTCGACATTCGGATTTTCACCCGCCGAGCGGGAAAAAGGGATTGTGAAGGTCGAGGATTTCCGCGACCGCTTGTTTGCCCGTGCCAACGAATTGCCGGTCAGCACGATCGTTGGCTACCTCGAAATCGGCGGGCCGAAGCTCGGGCGGGATTATTCCGATCCGCAACTGGAACAGATGCTGCGCGAGTCGTTGCAATATCTTCGCGGCGCATTTTTGCATGAGGCGAAGACGGGGATGAAGTCTCCGGCCGTTGCCGCGTCAAAGCCACAACTTGCAGCGCAGGTGCAAATCGCCCCTTCAATGATGTGCGCCGACATGTTGAACTTCGAGTCGCACGCATGCCGGCTCGAATTGGCCGGTGCGGATCTGTTTCATTTCGATCTGATGGATGCGCACTTCGCGCCGAATATGCCGATGGGCCTCGGGATCCTGGAACAGCTTCGGCCCAGGACTGCCCTGCCCTTCGACGTGCATCTGATGGTGGAGAACAACGAGCTGTTCATTCGCGAGCTGGCGAAAATCGGCGTCGAACAGATTTCGGTGCATGCGGAGTCTTCGACACACCTGGACCGCACACTGAGCCTCATTCGCGAGCACGGCATGAAGGCGGGCGTGGCCCTGAACCCGGCGACGCCCCTGACCGCGCTGGATTATGTGATCGACGTGATGGACTTCGTGGTAATCATG
>JBBRHH010000378.1:0-6274 GCA_038222915.1 Tepidisphaerales bacterium | reverse complement strand
GAAATGGTATTCGACGAGGTAGCGAAGCAGGCGAGTGTGTTCATCGCAGACGGCCTTGCAACGCCTGGCGAGATCGGGGCCGAGTTTGTCGGCGTGATCGAGGAGGGCGTCCTGAATGAAGACGCGGACTTCGGATTGCTGCAGGCCTTCGCGGAGCATCTGGAAACGCGCGGTGGGGACGGGACCTTTCTGGCCGGGGGCAATGATGAAGGGAACGCTGCACTGGAAGCCGGTTGAGCCTTCGTCGTGGTACCGGAGGCAGATCAGCTTGTCGTGGCCTTTGCCGGTGGGGTCGCGCAGGGTTTCCCAGAAGTCAGCACCGATCTGGCCGAAGCCGTGACGGGTGTAATAGTGGTGCATGTAGGGCTTGGTGGCTTCGGGGCCGCCGTGCCCGTTGAGAAGGGTTTGCTCGGGGAAGGAGCGGTAGAAGGCCGGCGTGGTGTGCAGATAGATGCCGGGGCCCCAGTTTTTGTTGGAGCCGGCGTCGCGCGGGAAGGAGATGACGTCCGTGGGTTCGCGCCAGCCGTAGTAGGGCTTGTCGAGATCGGGGTCCCAGTAGACGCCCGAGCCGTTCATGAGGCCGCAGTAGCGGCGGCGTTTTTCGAAGTCGGAGCCGACGTGGGTGCGGGTCATTACTTTTGCTTCAGGAGCGAGGGCCTTGAGCGCTTCTTCGCCGCCTTTGGGCCAATGGCTGAACTGGGTGGCGTAGACGGTCATGGAATCCTGCAGGCCGCGCTGGGCGAGTATGGCACTGAGTTTTTCGAAGACGGGCTTCCAGAACGCGACGGCTTCGGGGCTGCCAAATTTGGGGAGGAGTTCTTCGGAGAGCTGGCCGGTGGCGGGGTCGATGACGGTGAAGCGTTGCGGGCCGGGAACGCGCTCATCGTCATAGGTGACAATGAAGCAGACGCAGGGGATTTTGCCTTCGTGTTTGACGGCGAGATCGATGTAACGCTCGACGTTTTTCAGGTCGGCCTGGAACGAACCGTCGGGCTGCTTTGTCCAATACGCCATGGTGTGGGGGTTGCCTAAATGCGTCTGGCTGACGAGGGGGATGACGACTTCTTTGTTGCCGAGCTGGCCGAGGAGCTCGAAGGATTGGTCGAGGAGTTTCCAGTGTTCTTCGGACCACATGGGCACGTCGTATTGCATGGAGACGGCGTCGGGGGATTGGGCGAAGGCTACGAAGGTGTTGAAGTCGCGAGGGTTGGGCAGAGGCCAGTTGCCGACGATGTTGAGGCGGATGGGAAGTTCGATGGGCGGCTGGCCTTCGGCGGAGACGGTAAGTTTGCCTTCGTATTGGCCGGGCGCGGCGTCGCGGGGGATTGTGGCGGTGACGTAGATGGGCTGGGCGATGCCGACGGGGTTGCCGCGCTGTTTCAAGACGGCGACTTCGGCGGGTGGCGTGATTTCCTGGCCGTCGAACATGCTGCCGTCGATGGAGCCGTAGTGGGTCCATTGCGCATAGCGGATCTGGAGGCTGGCGGCGGGAAGGGTTGCGCCCTTGGGGCCGGAGAGTTGGGTTGCGGTTGCGGTGAGGCCTTTGATGGGGTCGGTGGAGGTGACGATAGCCTCGGCGGTGAATGCGCCGTTTTTCAGGCAGGTCAGTTCTAGCGCAGCGGGCTTTTCATTTGGATCGGCATAAGTGGTGAGATCGATGTTGGCGAAGCCGGGCTGGGTGCGGATGCGGAGGCCGGGAGCGGGGGCGGTGTTGGGGAAGATCGATGTGGCTGGAGTGGCGGGGGGCGCCGTGAGCGACAATGTTTCGACGGCGACGCGGTCCCACCAGTAGTTGAGGCGCTGGTTTTCGAGGGAGTAGGCGAAGAATCGCGTGTCGGTGGTGAACATTGCTTCCGGCGCTGGCGAGCGATGGACCTCGATGGCGAGGACGTTGACGCCTTTGCGCAGGAGTTTACTGGGGATTTTTGCTTCGAACGTGCGGGTGCGGAGGGCATAGCGATCGGCGAGAATTTTCTTCAGCGAGTCCTGCTGGTCTTTGGGCGTCTGGTTCAGGTTCCAGGTATGAAGGCGCACTGGCAACTCGTCGCTGCTTTGGAGGATGAGATGGCCGTCGGGGCGGGTGCAGGTTTCGGGGGCGTAGTCTTCGGCGAGGGTGTCGGGGGTGAGTGCGCCGGCGGGGAGATTGGCCCGGCCGAGTTCTTCGCCGTTAAGGTAGACGGCGACGCCGCCCCGGAGCGTGAAGGAGAGGGATAGTTCGGGAGCGTGCTCCGGATCGGGGACTTCAAATTTGCCGCGCAGGGCCATGAGGGAGAGACCGCGGTAACGATGGAGGGCCGGACCTGCGGACTGCGGCCAGGCGTGGTCGTCGAAGTCGGGCTTTTGCCAGCCGTCGGAGGGTACCGTTGTGCCACGAATGATCGTAGTTGGATTGACGCGATATTTTTTGCTCGGGGCGAAGCCGTCGAAGTGATCTTTCTTTACGCTGACCCACTGGCCTTGCTCGTTTTCGTACAGGCGCGGATCCAACGAATCGACGCGGACGAGCTGGCCTTCGGCGGTGCGGCAGACATCGGTCTGCCAGGTTTCGAAGTAACGCCAGGTGGTGCCGGGCGGCTTGCCGTTCTCGGTGGATTGAATGAGCAGGACGGGGACGGGGCCAGGAGGAGGCGGGGCGGCCAAGGTTTGAAGGGTGGCAAAACAGACGACGGCAAAGGCGGTTGCGGCGCGCATCATGCGGGTGGTTCTCCACAGGCGATTACCCGCGGGCTGGAGGTGGTGTTGATCGTGGATGGAGGCAGAGGGGTCTTGTATCATTCGACGCATGGCAATCAGCAATCCGATGGATATTTTGCTCGCGCATGACGCGTGGGCGACGCGGCAGCTCTTGAACGCTTGTGCAACACTGACGCCCGAGCAGTTTCATAAGCGTTTTGAGATGGGGCCGGGGTCGTTGCACGATACCCTGACGCATATGCTGGCGGCGCAGCAGGCATGGGTGGATTTGCTGGCGGGGCGGGAGGAGAGGCCGCGGCTGGAGGGGACGCAGCGGAGTGTTGCGGAGCTCTCGATTCTGCACGAAGAGATCGCCGAATATTTTGACAAGGCGGCCAAGGCGCATTCGGTGGAGGATGTTGTCAGCCGGGAGCGCGGCGGGAAGACGTATGCGTTTACGCGCGGGGCGGTGATCACGCATGTGACAACGCATGGGATGCACCATCGGGCGCAGTGCCTGAATATGCTGCGGCATGTGGGCGTGGAGAAACTGCCTTCGAGCAGTGTGTTGCAGTGGACGCTGGAAACCGGTGGATAATCCCTTCGCTTTCTTGATTCCCCGCCCATTTTCGACGACACTCCCGGCCCAAAATCGCGGCGTTTGCCGCTATATCTTTGATTAGGAAAGAGGAACACATGGCCAGCTACGCACCGGATCCCAAGTTGAAGTTTACTTTCGGCCTTTGGACGGTCGGTAACATTGGCCGGGATCCATTTGGCGGGCCGGTGCGGGAGCCGATTTCGCCGGTGCAGATCTGCGATATGCTGGGTGACGTGGGGGCGTACGGGGTGAATTTCCACGACAACGACCTGGTGCCGATTGACGCGACGGTGCAAGAGCGCGACACGATCGTGCGTGACTTTAAGAAGGCCGTGAAGAACAATGGGTTGACGGTGCCGATGGCGACCACCAACCTGTTCAGCGACGCGGTGTTCAAGGACGGCGCGTTTACCAGCAACAACGCGCAGGTTCGGGCCTACGCGATTCAGAAGACGATGCGGGCGATGGACCTGGGTGCTGAGTGCGGCGCGAAGATTTATGTATTCTGGGGCGGCCGCGAAGGTGTGGAGAGTGACGCCACCAAGAGTCCCGTCGAGGCGATCAAGCGGTTCCGCGAGGCCATCAATTTTCTCTGCGAATATTCGATGCAGCAGGGGTATGGGTACAAGTTTGCCTTTGAGGCCAAGCCCAATGAGCCGCGCGGGCATATTTACTTTGCCGTCACGGGTTCTTACCTGGCGTTTATTCCGACGCTGGATCATCCGGAGATGTGCGGCGTGAATCCGGAAGTGGCCCACGAGCACATGGCCGGGCTGAATTTTGTGCATCAGGTGGCCGCCGCCCTCGAGACAAAAAAACTGTTCCATATCGACCTGAACGACCAGGAATTTGGCCGATATGACCAGGATTTCCGGTTTGGTTCGGTCAATCTCAAGCACGCGTTTTTCCTGGTCAAGTTGCTGCTGGATCACAATTACGCTGGACCCAGGCAGTACGACGCGCATGCGTTCCGGCAGAGCAATTATGAAGATGTGAAGGCTTTCGCGGCCGGGTGCATGCGGACTTATATGATCCTCCAGGAGAAGGCGCAGCATTGGAACGCTGACAAGGAAATCCAGGGGATTTTGAAGGAAGTCAACGTCCAGGACGCGGCGCTCTCGAAGCTGACGCGGAAGTTCAGCGCGGGCAACGCGAAGAAGTTGCTGGCCGAGCCGCTGGATCGCATCAAGCTGGCCGAGGCTCCGCTGCCGTATGAGAAGCTGGATCAGTTGACGATGGAGGTCTTGATGGGGGTGCGGTAATGAATGGGATGATCACAGAGGACATGATCGCCGAGC
Source organism: Tepidisphaerales bacterium (assembly GCA_038222915.1). Taxonomy (GTDB): domain Bacteria; phylum Planctomycetota; class Phycisphaerae; order Tepidisphaerales; family Tepidisphaeraceae; genus JBBRHH01. The sequence continues at coordinate 1,702 of JBBRHH010000378.1, read as the reverse complement.
TTTACCCCGACTTTACCGTCGGGCGGACATCGAGCGGCCTATCGTATGTTGACATCGCCGACGAGTATGTCGCATGGTTGACTAACATCAATGCGGGGATGCTGAGCCGCGGCAATCTGCTCTGTTTCGATTACGCGCTTCGGAATTTGCCCTCGGCCCATGCGATCGTCGAGATCGGGGTCTTTGCTGGATTGTCCACCAACTTGATTTCCCACTATCGCCGGCTGCGAAAAGTGCCGGCGCCATTCTTTAATTGTGACCGGTGGCTTTTTGAGGGAGCGAGCGGCCGAGTGGGGCAGTCGCAGATTTCGCACGCCCAGTATCGCGAATTCGTGAAGCATACGTATCAGAACAACGTGCGCATGTTCAGCGGCGAGCAACTGCCGCACACCATGGAGTTGTTTTCCGATGATTTTTTCGCCGCCTGGGAGCGCGGAGAGCGGAAGACAGACCTATGGGGCCGGGTCGTGCAGATGGGCGGTCCGATTTCGTTTTGCTACATCGACGGCAATCACAGCTATGAATATGCCCGGCGCGACTTCATGAATGTCGATCGATATCTGGAGGTGGGGGGCTTTGTGCTATTTGACGATTCGGCCGATGGGACAAAGTTCGAAGTGGGGCGGGTGATTGACGAGGTAAAGAAGCTCGACAGCTATCAGCTCGTAATTAAGAATCCGAATTACCTTTTTCAGAAGATCGCATAGCCGCAAAATTTCTGCGGGATGGCGCAAGTTCTTTCTTGCGTTTTAACCATTGCCGACTAAAGTGAAGGCGGCTTGCCTGGTCAGGATGACCGGGCACTCGTGGGAAAGGCATGGATGCCATGGCGTCTCAACGCACCACACGCCGGCTTAAACAGCTCTGGCAATTACCCCTTCTGGTCATCTCGCTGGGACTCTTCGTCTTCGCGGCTTACCTCTTCATTGATCCAAAACGCGGACCAACGATCGACGAAAAAATCGCTGTCGCGACCGATCATTTGACGCACGAACGGCCCAAGGCGGCCATCGATCAACTCAACCTGCTGCTCAAGAATGAAAAGCTGGATCAGCCGCACGAGGCGAAAATTCACCTGATGCTTGGCGAAGCGATCCAGGCCGCCCAGATCGGCGGGAAGCTGAACCTGGTTCGCAACCACGAAAACATCATCGATCAGACTCGGGCCGCCCTGGCCATGGGCGCCCAGCCTGACTTTGCCGTCTTCAAGCGACTTGGAGAGAGCTTTCAGGCTCTCGGGCGGGCGAAGGACGCGGTCAAGAACTATCGTGACGCGCTTCGGGCCGATCCAAATCAGACCATCGCGATGGAGAAGCGGATCATCGAGATCCAGTCCAATGAAGAGGACCGCGCTCCCGAAAGTCTGACGCTCGAAGATTATCTGAGCCACAGTGAACTCAGCCCGACTGAACGCGCGTGGGCACAGGGCGAGATGGCCCATCTGCTGATCGATCGCGGGAATTTTTCTGAAGCCCGCAGCTTGTTGAACCAGGCGCTGAAGATTGGCGCCAACGATCCGGTGCAGCAGGGGGTTGCGCATTACTGGCTGGGATATTGCGGCTACAAGCTCGGCGAAAACGAGGAAGCCGAGCGGTTTTTACGGGCGAGCCGCGATGAAATCCGGCCGCAGCACCCGCTGGATGGCGATGCGTTCTATTACCAGGGAAAAATTCAGGAAGCCAAAAACGAGTCGGCCAGCGCG
>JBBRHH010000377.1:0-6277 GCA_038222915.1 Tepidisphaerales bacterium | reverse complement strand
ATCGTTGCGGAGTTGTACGATGGCGGTGTGTTTCACGCCGGGAGCGATATCTTCCTTCATCCGGAATACGGTGGGGTTGGCCGCATCAGTGCGCGGAACCTGGTCGACGGCATCAAGGCCAGTGTATAGACCCTTCATCGGCTCGATGACAAAGGCAAATTGGGAGCCGTCCTTGGTCAGAAGAATGAAGAGAGAATGGCGTGTTTGCGGCTGCATCCATTCGACGCGGACGTCGTATTCGTCGGCCGGCTCAAAAGGGACTTCGACCTTTGGGGCAAAGTTGGAGGTGCTGCAGGAGAGGACGCCTTTGGAAGTGTCCCATTCGCCGTAGAGCGCATCGCGAACGGGATCGATGAGCGGGATCAGGTTTCGGGCATGCTTGTTGGCGGCTGGGCCGGGGCGGGGAACAGTGACTGTTGCGGCACCGGCAGTTCCTGTCGTGCCCGAGCCGGTATCCGTTGTTGTCGTCTGGGAACCGCGGACGCCGGAGCCTGTCGTGCTGGCATCGGCCACTACAGTTACGGTTGTGATGCCCGCTGCGCGGCGGGCTTCGGCGATACGTTTTTCAGCGAGCGTCTTTTGCAGTCCATCGAGCCCATCCACGGCTTTTGCGTACCATTCTGAGGCGTGGAGGTGGACCTGGCGGCGGGCGGCCGGTTCCAGGGCGTCGGCGACCGTCCACCAGCCATCGGCGAGTGTTTTGACTCCAATGAGATCTGCCGGGATGGCCAGGTCGGCCAGCGCCTGCTTCTTGAGATTCGCGTCGGAGCTCTTGGTGAGGAGGGGGAGGCCGGCGTTCCAATCACCTTTGAGGAAGCAGATGTAGCGGCCGGCGGTGAGGTTGGCTTCGGGATTGGCGGGATCGGATTTGAGCTTTTCGAGGGCCGCTTTGGACTTTTCGAATTGGACGGCAATGGTACGGGTTTCGGTCACGCGGCTTCGAAGCGTGACGGAGAATGAGGCGGCGGTGCGAAGCGCGGGTGTCTCAGTCAGGGCGGCCACCCTGTTGAGGGCGGCGTATTGATCGTTGGCGATGATGTTGTCGATGTCGCCATTGGCGGCGGATGCGATGGACTCCGCGGTGGCGGCGGATGCGGTCTTTCCACAGCGGCCGAGGCTTGCCAGCTTCATGTCGACGGACTCGACGGCAAAACCTTCGGCGATCGTGTCGATTGCGCTCATGGCGGTTTCGACGTCACCGGCATCCGAAGCGATGTCGCGGGCGGTGCGCAGCAAAACAAATCTGACGACGGCATCGCTGGTGGTCTGCCTGCCTTCCTCAAATAGTTTTTGAGCGAATGCGAGCTGGTCGGGTTTGGCCGACCTCGCAAATTCGTCCCTGTAGACGTCCTTAACGAGCTTCTCGGCTTCGGCCTGGGCTGCGGTGGTCGGGGGCGCTGGGAGTTTCGAGGCCGCACCCGCTCCAGATGACAAGAGGAGGGATGCGCACAGCACGATCCGCGAGGGTAATTTGCGATTCAACATGCGACGGCTCCAAGGAAATGACCCGATCCGAACGGCAACCGATTCCGCAGTTTATATCAGAGCGTGCATTCGCAGGAAAGTGGAACGGGCCGAATAAATCGGGATAAGGGATTTCGCCCTGCCTGCTCTCGGGCCGATGGTTACTTGGCCCGGGTGAGCGTATCCGCGTCGGATGCGACCGCCCTTCGCTGATCTTGCTGGAGCTGATATTCAGACGCGGCGTCGCCACTCGGGTTTTCAATCAACTGGATCGATTGGTCGCTTGCAGAATCCGCCTTGGTCTTGAAACGGAGGTTGGGGAGACGCTGGACGGCCTGGCGAAGGGCTTGTTCCCACCGGCCGCGGATCTTGTTGAGGTCGGGGTCGTCGCCGGCGAAGGTGCGCTGGCGGGTGAGGACAAGCTCGTCGGCGTGATAGGCGAGCAGATCGATAGGTGGGCCGACAGTGACGTTGGATTTCATCGTCGAGTCGAGGGAGAGCAGCGCATATTTGGCGGCCTCCTCGAGAGTGGTTTGATCGTAGCGGATGCCGCGATCGAGGATGGGCCGGCCGTATTTGGTTTCGCCAATCTGCAGATACGGGGATTCTTCACTGGCCTGGAGGGGATTGCCCTGGGGGTAGACGAGGAAGAGGCCGTGCTTTTCGCCATTGACCTGGCCGCCGAGAAGGATGTTGACGTTGAACTTGAATTCGTCGCGCTCGAGTGCGGTGCGGTCGAGGTCGGAGACGTGTCGGACCTGCTCGCCGATGACGCGGGCGGCGTCATACAACGACGGGGCGGCGGCGAGGCCTTTGCCGGCATCGAAGTCGCGTCGCAACAGGGTCATAATGGACTGCGTGAGCGAAAGGCTACCGGAGGTTAGCGCGACGAATACGCGTTCGCCCTTCTGGACGAATTTGTACATCTTGCGGCAGACGTTGACCTGATCGTAGCCGGCGCTGCTGCGGGAATCGGAGGCCATAACGAGGCCTTGGCGGGTCATGATGCCCAGACAATAGGTCATTGCGGAGAACGTCCTTTCGCACTTGGATGGTTAATCAGCGGGGCATCTTACGTTTGTGCGGGTGGAAGGGAAGCTTACGCGAGCGGGAATGAGTCAGTTCGGTTGATGTCCCCCGGCCGTTTCAGAATGATATCGATCTTGCCGTAGAAGTTGCCTTCCAGATTCTGAGCGGCCGGATGCTGGATATCTTCGAGATCGCCAAGTTTGCTGATCCATCGGCCGTCGGAAAGCTGAATCGCTACGTGTTCAAATTCGCCTTGGTTGCCGAAGACGGCCAGTTTTTCGAAGCCGACTTCGGGTTCCATGCCCGCGCAGGGCAGAAAACCGAACCGTTTGAACATATCGACATATTGCGCGACCGAGTAATCACCCACCGGCAAATCGTTTAGCCAGACATGGCCTTCGTCGCCCGAGGGCTGCCACCAGCGGGGATCGCCTACGGCATAGCCAACGCAGTTGTAGGCGATGGTGGGCGGGCTCTTGAAGTCATCATCCTGCAATAGAGCGTGAAGGTTTGGCAGACGGATCTGCATCCAGCTGCCCTTTGAGGTCTTCGATGCGCCCATAGCCATTCTCGGCTCCCCAGGTAAGCCATGCCGTCGTTGCGGCGTTGAGATCGCCACGGGCATCGGCCGGAACTGGCGTTGTGCCCACGATAGAGCGAATCGCGTGAAACCAGTGGCCGGTTTGATTGGCGATTTCCTTCAATATGAAAGGGATGGCGATTTGACCCATGCCGATGATCTGCTGGTGTGACGGATGGGAAAAATCGACGCGTGATTTGCCGGTCTGCGAATCGAGCCAGTCTACGGCGAGGGCGCGGAATTTGGCTTCGTGCGTGGGATATTCGACTGTTGCGCCTCCAATTAAGGCGAACGGGTGAAGCACCCGCATGTGCGTCGCAGAAGTTGGAGCTTGTAACGCGTCACTCATTGTTGATCCCGAGCCGCGCGCCATTATACGACTCGGCCACGGCAGGGTAAATCGTGCCTCGTTCTAACTTCTTGACGACGGCGGGCGGTCGCAACGGCGTTAACCGCCGCGCGTAAAGAGATAGGAAACGATTGGCATATCTACACAGCAGGAGGTCACGATGCGGGGCAACTGGATTGTTGCGGCGGTCATACTTTTTGGATCATGGCGCGCTCCAGTGCGAGCTGAAAACTGGCCAGGTTGGCGCGGGCCTACTGGGTACGGCGTGACTGAGGAGAAGGAACTGCCTCTGAAGTGGGATGCGAAATCGGGGGAAGGGGTGGTGTGGAAGGCTTCGCTCAAGGATTTGACGGGGCATTCTTCGCCGGTGGTTTGGGGGGATAAAGTTTTTCTGACCACCGCGGATAAACAGACGAACGCACAGGAGAAGGCCAAGGAAATTCCTGGGCACTATTTGAATTGTTATCAGGCGGCGGACGGGAAGCTTTTGTGGAGTACGAAGATCGAGGGAGGCAAGGAGGCGGCGGGGTACGCGATTTATGCGGTGCCGACGCCGGTGACGGATGGGAAGCTCGTGTATGCGTGGTTTGGGTCGGCTGTGATTGTCGCGGTGGATTTTGATGGGAAGGTGGTTTGGCGGCAGGAGCGCGAGGGGCCGTTCAACCTGAATCCGGGGATCACCAGCAGCCCGATTCTTTACAAGGACACTGTGGTGCTGCTGTGCGACGAGGGGCGGGGAATTGGCTGGCTGCAGGCACTGGACAAGAAGACCGGCGAAGTGAAATGGGAACAGAAGCGAAAAAAAACCGGGACATCAAATACGACGCCGGTGATTGTGAATGTGAACGGGAAGGATGAGATGCTGGTGTCGGCGGCCGAGTCGATGCAGGGGCTGGACCCGACCAACGGCGAGCCGATCTGGTGGTGCAAGGCGCAGGGGTTTGGCGCATCGCCGGCCTACGGCGGCGGCGTTGTATTCTGTGATGCGGGAAACGGTGGGGCGGGTGTCGCGGTGGATCCGACGGGGACGGGCGATGTGACCGCAACACATGTGAAATGGAAGCTGCCGAAAGTGGCGGCGCAGTATGGATCGCCGGTGATTTTCGGCGACTGGGTGTATCGCGCGAACAAAAACACCATCACATGCTGGGATGTGAAGAGCGGCGAGCAGGTGTTCTCGGAGAATGCGGAAGGGCTGGCGAACATGTCGAGCCCGATCGTGACGCCGGACGGGCGGATTTATTTTTGCGGCGGCGACAAGAGCTACGTGATCAAGGCCGGGCCGAAACTGGAAGTGCTGGCGACGAACGATTTGAAGTGTGGGAGCAATGGGTCGTCAGCGGCGGTGAGCGATGGGCGGATCTTTATTCGCGGCAATGATGCGTTTTTTTGTGTGGGGAAGAAGTAGGCGGCTGAAACAGGAAAGGCCGGCGACATGATGCGACTTCCATTTTCCAGGACGTTTGCCGCGATGGTGTTCTTGTGCGCAATGGGCGCCGGTTCAATGGCGCGGGCAGAACCAAAGGAACCGGCAAAAGATGCTCCAAAGGACAAGGGCGTGGCCGGCGGGTTGGTGATCGACAAGCACGAGGACTCGATTCTTGTCCGGGTCGATGGGGAAGACGAGCCGACCAAGTATCTCCTCGGGCCGGGTGCCGACAAGCACATGCAGGAGGTGCTGAAATCGATCTTCAGCGTCGATCGGGTGCAGATCAAGTACAAGCTGGAGGGGGATGCGCGGCGGGTTGTCTCGATTGAAAAGCTGGCCGGCAAGGCGAACGGGGTTGTGCGGGGCGAGGTGCTGAAGGTGTACAACAATTTCTGGGTGGCGGTGAAGCCGAAGGATGGGCCGGTGGAGGGATTTGCGCTAAATGGGCCCGCCGAGAAAGTGAAGGCGGCGGCCGATGTTCTCAAGGCGCTCAAGCCGGGGGATGTTGTGGTGATCCACTATTCGACGGATTTTGAACGGCATCGGATTTTGACGATCGAGGTTGCGCCGACGCCGGCGAAGTGATGCGGATGCAGAGAGATCAAAGGGGATGAGTAGGGGATAACGTCTTTTTGCAGGTCTACTAAGGCTTGGCAATCACCTCGATGCCGCCGATCTTGGCGCTGTTCTTCAAGCTCAGGAATTTCACGAGAATATTGCCGTTCAAGTCGGCAGTCGCGTCAAAACTCTGGACGACCGCTTTATATTGTGCGCCGGCGGTCTGGAAGATGTCGAAATTGGTCAGCACCTGCGTGCCGTTGAGACTGACATTGAACAATCGCTGCCCTGCCCCCGTCACGTAGTTCTCCGAGAAATGCAATCGAACCGTATACGCGTTGCCCGCCACCAGGTTGGCAATCGTGTACGTCATGTCGCCATAGCGCTCCGTCTGATAGACGGCCTGCGGCGCAGCGTTGGTGACTCCCGACACGTCGATCGCATGGTTGGTGGCATACGTGAGGCCGCCGCTAAAGTTTGCATCGGCAACATAACTTCCGGAAGCAGGGCCACCGGCGTCGATCTGCGTCGTTGCGGGCGAAGTTGTTGTCACGAGCGTGGCTTCGATTCCATCGACCTTCGCGCTGTTCTTGATGCTGGTAAAGACGATGGCGATTTTGCCGTTTGAGTCGGCGGTCGTATTGAAGGTCTGCACCACCGCCTTGAATTGCGCTCCCGCGGCCTGGAAAATATCGAAATTGCTCAGCACCGGTGCGCCGTTCATGCTGACATTGAAGACCCGCTGTCCCGCGCCAGTCACGTAGTTTTCGGCGAAGTGCAGCCGAACCGCATAGGTCTTTCCGGCCTGGAGATTCGGAATCGTGTAGGTGAAATTTCCGTACCGCTCGGTCTGATATACGGATTGTGG
>JBBRHH010000376.1:0-6280 GCA_038222915.1 Tepidisphaerales bacterium | reverse complement strand
GTCCGTCTTTTATGGACAGAAGATTTCGAAGAGCGACGGGTACGATCCGGAGTTGTTCAATGAGCTGGATGTTGTCGATAAGGCGAATGACATTCGCAGCTCCTATGGGCTCGTGAATGTGGAGACGAAGTTGCAGGACTTGCAACTTGTCTATCTGAAGGCGCTCTTGTCGCATAAGAATCCGTATACCGGCTTGAAGTATGTGGATGATCCTGAAGTGGCGGTGATGGAGTTTCAGAACGAGGACTGCGTGTTCTTTTACAACCCGCTGGGCGGGTTGCGCGATGGGAAGAATTGGCCGTTGCATGCGAAGCGGCTTCGTGAGCACTTTTTCACGTGGGCACAGAAGAAGTATCCAACCGAAGCGGCGATGAAGGAGGCGTGGGGCGGCCTTCGGGCGGGCGATTCGTTTGCGAACGGGGAGCTGGAGGTGATGGGGGCGCATCATCTGGGCGAAGATGGGCCGACCTATGAATATGCCGGGCAAGTGAAGCGGGCGGGGGATTTCATTCATTTCCTGACGGACATGCAGCGGACGTTTTATGAGCGGCGCGAGAAGGAACTGCGCGAGATTGGGTTTAAGTCGGTGACGGTGACGACGGCCTGGCGCGCGGGTGGGCCGGCGGCCGATCCGGCGAATCTGTATTGTGATACGGCCGCCGACATGATCGACCGGCACAACTATTTTGGCGGCGGGGCGGGTGGGCATGGGCTCGGTGAGGGGAAGGTGAACAACGAGACGCATCTGACGCAGCCGGGGAGCGGGTTGCTGAGCATCGGGTTGTATCAGGTGGAAGATCGGCCGTTCTGCTGCACGGAGTGGACGCAGTCGCCGCCAAACCAGTGGAAGCTGGAGGCTGCGCCGTTGATGGCGTTTTATGGGATGGGTTTGCAGGGGTGGGATTCGTCTTATCACTTTACCAGCAGCAGGGTTTATCCGGGGGATGGATGGCCGGGCTTGAGCGCGTACATGACGGACACGCCGCATTACATTGCGCAGTTTCCGGCGCTGTTTTTCTCGGTGAGCCATGGGCACATCAAGGAAGCACCGATCGCGGCGGCGCGGCGGTTGAAGGTGGACGAGCTTTACAGCGGCGTGGACCCGATCAAGCAGGATTTCACCGGCGGCGGGCATGATGTGAAGAGTGTGAAGGGTGAATTGAAGACGCCGGTGGAGGCGCTGGCGATCGGGCGGGTGACGATGAGTTTTGACGGCGGCAAGAATGAGGCCGTGAATTTTTCGAAATACTGGGACCCGGCGCAGAAGGTCGTGAAGTCGATGACCGGGGAGCTGACCTGGGATTATGGGCATCAGTTTGTGATGGTGCAGTCGACCAAGACGCAGGGTGTGATTGGGCGTGCGGTGGGACAGACGATTGAGCTGCCGGGTGTGTCGGCGAAGATCATCACGCCTTTTGTTTCGCTGATTTTTACGCCGCTGGATGACAAGGCGCTTGCGGAGTCGACGCATGTGCTGATTACCGCGATGGCGCGGGACATCCAGACGAACGCGGAGTACAGCGCGGATGGAAAGACTTTGACGCAGATCGGCGGGCCGCCGCTGATGATGGAACCCGTGCAGGCGAACATCAAGTTGAAGGGGCTTGCACCCAAGGCGGTGAACGTGGTGGATATTTACGGGGTGCCAACGGCGCGGGCGGTGAAGCTGGCGGCGGATGGGTCGTTTGCGATCAGCGGCGAGTACAAGACCTATTATTATGAGGTGAAGCGGTAAGTTCGCTTCGGGCAGGGACTGAACATGATTCCATTATTGAACATTGATAGCGCGGCCGACTGTGACCGCGTTGAAGAACTACTGAAGAAGCTTCGACTGGACCCGGTGGACGTGGCGCTGTCGCGCGGGCCGCTGGGGGCGGCAGCCGCTTCGGTGCGCGATACGCTGGCGGATGTCGCGGATCGCGGGGATGCGGCGATTGTGGATTCGTCGCGAAAGTTTGATGACCCGAATTTTTCGGCCGAGCAGATTCGTGTTTCGCTCGAAGAGATGGCGGAGGCGCACAAGCGCGTGCCGGCCGAACAGCTTTCAGCGCTGCGGCGGTCGATTGCGCAGGTGCGGGAATATCAGACGCACATCATGCCCATGGACGTGGAGATTCTGCGTCGGCCGGGCGTGGAACTTGGGCTGCGGTTTACGCCGCTGGAAAGTGCGGGGTTGTATTTCCCGGGCGGCAAGGCGTCTTATCCTTCGAGTTTGATCATGCTGGCGGTGCCGGCGGCAGTGGCGGGGGTGAAGACAATCGCGGTGGTGACGCCGCCGAGCAAGTATGGGCGGACGGACCTGGTGCTGGCGGCGTGTCACGAGCTTGGGTTGACGCAGGTGTTTCGCGCGGGTGGGGCGGCGGCGGTGGGGGCGCTGGCGTTTGGAACCGCGACGATACCGGCGGTGGAGAAAATCGCCGGGCCGGGCAATCTGTATGTGCAGCTTGCGAAACGGGCGCTCGCGGGGTGCGTGGGAATTGACGCGTTTTATGGGCCGAGTGAGATTCTGGTGCTGGCGGATGAAACCGGGCGGGCTGATTTTATCGCGGCCGATTTGATTGCGCAGGCCGAGCATGATCCGGGAAGCTGCTTTCTGTTGACAACGTCGAAGAAGCTGGCGGCGTCGGTGGCGGAGCAGCTTGTGCTTCAGACGGCACAGCGCGAGCGCGTGCCGGCAATCGAGAAGGCGCTGCGGGCGGACAGCGCAATTGTATTGGGTTCTTCGATGGATGATTTGATCGCACTGGCGAACCGGTTCGCGGCCGAGCACGTGAATCTGCAGACTAGCGACAATGACGGCGTGTTGAAGAAACTCCTGCACGCGGGCGCGGTTTTTGTCGGTCCGTATTCGCCGGTCGCGGCGGGAGACTATGTCGCTGGGCCTAGCCACAGTCTTCCGACGAATACGACGGGGCGGTTTTCGAGCGGGATCAGCGTGTATGAATTTTTGAAACGGGCGAGTGTGGTGCGGTATGAGAAAGAGGGGCTGATGGCGGATGCGGATGCGATCGTGGCGCTGGCGACGGCGGAGCATCTGGATGGGCACGCGGCGAGCGTGAACGTGCGGCGGAAATGATTATTGCGATCAGAGTAAATGCATTCAATCGTTAAAATGGGCAGTGTTTGAAAAGCGCCGCGCACTTTTCTCTTCCATCTTGTGCGCATTGGCTATAATGACGCCATGGCTCCACCATTTGTACGGCAGACCGTCAGCGGTATGCGCGGGTATACACCCGGCGAGCAGCCGCGCGTCGGCGAGCGGGTGATCAAGATCAACACCAATGAGAATCCGTTTCCACCGAGTCCGCAGGTGATTCAGGCGATTCGTGCCATTGAGCCGGAAGTGCTGCGGCGCTATCCGAGCCCGACCGCGGACCTGTTCCGCGACGCGGCGGCGAAGCTGCTCGGTCTCTCATCGGATCACATCATCGCCGGCAATGGGAGCGACGATATTCTGACGATTGCAGTGCGGACGTTTGTCGGGCCGGGCCAAGTCCTGGCCGCGCCCGATCCGACCTATTCGCTTTATCCGGTTCTGGCGGAACTGAGCGATGCGAAGTTTGTGACGGTGCCGTGGGCGGACGACTGGGCGCTTCCAATTGATGCGCTCATCCACACTGGCGCGAGCGCGATCTTCCTGGCGAATCCGAATGCACCGAGCGGGACGTTTGTGCCGCCGAAGGTGCTGGCGCAGCTTGCGGATCAGTTTGACGGGGCCGTGCTGATCGACGAGGCGTATGTCGATTTTGCGGACGATCATTGTGCGGGGCTGGTAAAGGAATATGAAAACGTGGTGGTGACGCGGACGCTGAGCAAGGCGTATTCGCTGGCGGGGCTGCGGTTTGGATATGGCATCGCCCACCCGGCCGTGATCGACGAGATGATGAAGGTGAAGGACAGCTATAACACGGATGCGATTTCGGTAATCGCGGCGACGGCCGCGCTGGAAGACCAGGATTATGCGCGGCAGACCTGGGACCATGTGCGGGCCGAACGCGGGCGGCTGACCAAGGAATTGACCGGCATGGGGTGGGACGTGATTCCGAGCCACGCCAACTTTATTCTTGCGACCTGCCCGGACGGCGATGGGAAGGCGATGTATCAGGGGCTCAAGCAGCAGGGCATTTTGGTTCGATACTTCGATAAGCCCGGCCTGACGGACAAGGTGCGCATCACCGTGGGCACCAGCCAGGAAAACAACGCGTTGCTTGGCGGCATCAAGGCGATGACGGGACGTTCGGATGAAAAGGCCGCGTAAACAACATGTCTGAACAAATCGCCAATCGCGTTGCAGAGATTCGCCGGGAAACCCGGGAAACCAAAGTGCAGGTCAAGCTGAACCTGGATGGGCACGGGGAGACCAAGGCCAGCACCGGCGTGGGATTTTTCGATCACATGCTGGACCTGCTCGGGCGGCATAGTCTGATCGACTGCGACATTCTCGCCGAGGGTGATCTGGCCGTCGATTCGCATCACACGGTGGAAGATGTGGGCATCGTGCTTGGGCAGGCGCTGGAGAAGGCGCTGGGCGACAAGCGCGGGATCTATCGGTATGGGTGGGCGATCGTGCCGATGGACGAGAGCCTCGCGCAGGTGGCGGTGGACTTGTCGGGAAGGCCGGCATTTGTTTTTAATGCACCGTTTGTCGGCGACATGATCGGGACTTTTCCGACGGAGCTGGTGGCGGAGTTTTTCAAAGCGCTGTCTACGACGGCGAAGATGAATCTGCACGTGTCGGTCCCGTATGGATCGAACAACCATCACATTGCCGAGGCGATTTTCAAGGCGACTGCCAAGGCGCTGCGGCAGGCGGTGAGCATCGATCCGCGCAATCCGGGGGTGCCGAGCACGAAGGGGTCGCTGGTCGGGTAGGGGGCAGTTATTCTTTTGCTTCTTCGAGGATGACGCGCAGGGATTTCTTTGCGCCCGGTGTGATTTCTTTTGATTGCGGTTTTCCCCGGGGGAATTGCCATTTCAATGTGACGGAGTCAGTGCAGGCGATCGCGGGCGGGGCATGGCCGGCGGTGAGGTTCCATGCGCCCAGGCAGCGGTCTTTTCGCCAGGCGGTGACGAGGAGCGGGCCGGCGATGTTTTTCGGAAGGACGGGGAAGATGCGCGCTGGAAGTTCGTTGGCAATTTCGAGCGTCATCATCCAGCATTCGCCGTTGGTGAGGATGGTGATGAATTGCGGAAGGGCGTCGGCGGTGAGGTTGGCGATGCAGCCTGCCTGCTGGCCGTCCTTGGCGTCGGGGAGGAGGGCAGATTTTTCAATGTCGAGTGTGTTGGAGAAACCGAAGCTGCGGAAGCCGCGGTTGAAGAAGAGGATGGGATGCCCGGTGGAGTAGAAGAGGGCGATGTCCTGTCGGCCGTCGAGGTTGAAGTCGCAGGCTTCGCCGGCGACGGCGCTGGTGTTTCCCTTGTAGCCCATTTCGCCGGAGACGGCGAGAGATTCGGTGAAGTTGAAATGGCCGTTGTTTTGCCAGAGGGAGCAGCGCTCTTCGGAGGCGACGGCGATGTCGAGAAGGCCGTCGTGGTCGAAGTCGCCGAGGAAGGCTGATGCGCGACCTGGGCCGATGGAGAGGGGTTTGTAGATTGGCTCGGCGAATTTTCCCGGGCCTTCGCCTTTCAGGATCATGCAACCTTTTTCGAAGGGTTGGAGGAGGTCGGCGATGCCGTCGCCGTCGAGGTCGGCAAGGAGGCAGAGGCCGCGTTTGAGGGTCGGGTCGTGCAGAGGTCCGGCTGTGATCGAAGCGGGCGTTGTGCCGGGGATCCAGAGAAGGGGATTGACGGTGGTGCTGATAATGATGCCGGGCTGGCCTGGCTTCGCCGTGTCGAGGGCACCGATGCTGAGGACGTCTCCATCGATATCTGCTTTGGCGAGTTTTGCGCCGGCCTGGAACTTTCCATCGGCGTTTTGCGTGAAGACGGTGATGGATTGGCCGTCCCAGCTTGCGAGATCGAGCCGGCCGTCGGCGTTGAAGTCGGCCCAGGTTGCGGCGATGGATTTGGCGGTGAGGGCGTGGGCCGCGGTTATGTCTTTGAGCGTTTTGGAAGTTGCGTCGTATTCGAAGAGGCGATCGCCGGTTTCGCACGCGATGTAGAGGGATGTCTTGCCGTTGGTCAATTCGACGGGGAATGCGGCGTGGGCGGGGCCGGTGACTCTGGCGAATTGTTTTGGTTCGGCGGTCGACCAGGCAACGCCTTCGGTGGCGGGGAGATCGGCCGACTCGTTGCTGAGGATGTAGTCGACAGCGCGGATGAGCATGTCGCTGCCGCCCTG
>JBBRHH010000375.1:0-6290 GCA_038222915.1 Tepidisphaerales bacterium | reverse complement strand
CATAGCCGCAGAACAGCGTCCAGCTCTTGGGTGTTCGGGTATGTTTCAACCCGAAGCCGCGCGTATCGTCGTCATTTTCGGGGTCGCCAATGCCGGTCCAATACACGATTTCAACGCGACCGGGCAATGTATTGAGCCAATCCTCGAATGCCACGATCCTTTTAGACAGCTTAGTTGCCTCTTCGCTTACACGTTTTGAAATTGCCTCAATTTTGGTGACAACCTGTTTTGCGCCGGTTATTTCTATTGGAATAACAGCGCGACGTATGATTCGCACTTTCGGTGGAGAGTGCTGCGGCTCCACTGATTCCGAGGGCGGGGAACTCACAGCCTTCTTCAAGGCAAACCGCCGCGATTGCTTTAAAGGATTGTCAACGGCGCGAGGAGATGGAGTTGGCATGACGCCTTTCTTGGACCTATACCGTCCAATCTTGCGATATGCTGACACACTACCTGTCAGCAGGAGGGCCAGTGACGAGTGCTCATTTCTCATCACCTAAACCCCGTAAGGGGCATTGCCAGCCACGACAATGTTGCCGTGCTCTGAGGACCGTAGTTCAATCACACTTTGCTGTCAAGACAAATCCTCGTCTTCCAAGTTAACCTGTTCCTCACCGGATTTGTCGTTGTGAATCTCCCATCGTGCGCGCAGTGCATCGATAACAATTTTGACTGGCATCGGTGGCGATCCGGTGAAGAGCGCGACAAAACCTGCATAGGAAATGCATGATGACGAGATAAGGCTGTGGATTGAAATCTGAGGAAAAATGCAGATCAGGATTAGATGCGCGGGCGCAAAGGACATCGCACAATAACAGGCACGACGCAGAACTCGTTGAGTGGCCAACGGTCGCTTTTGTTGGAGGCCCATTTCACTTCGCCTCCCCTTTCATTCCGATTGCGTTCGCAAAGATATCGAATTGTTCGGTGGCTTTCGCCATTTCCTTTGCGCGGTCGAGCTGCGCATCGCGCATTTTCTTGAGGAACTCCGGAAACATAGCGATCGCGCGCAACTTTGTTTCGATGTTCGCTTCGGCCAAAACGAACCAGTCCGGGGCTTGATCACCGTGAGTGAAAGCGTAGTACAGCGCCCACTCTTTGCCTGCGCGGTCGAGCTTCATTCCGAATTCATTTCCGAGGTCGTCAACGCATGTCCAGTACTGAGTCTTCACGCGACCCGCTAACGAATTCAGCCACGCTTGGAACTGTTCAATGCGATTGGAGAGCTGTGACGCTTCCCAATTCACCGTCTTCGCGTTGGCCTCGATCTCTGTGACAACATGCTTTGGGGAGGTCGGATCGACGAACTGTTTCGGAATCGCAATGCGTTCGTCCGGATTCTTCGATGGTGTAGCTATCCCTGCGGCTTCATAAAGCGCGGAGGATACAGCGGCCCTTGTTTCAGATTCAGTTCTGAGAACTGCCATCATCCTAGACGCAGCAGCGTTAGCAACTTCAGCTTCAGCCAAAGCTTTGAATGTTGCAGATTTAAGAGCAGCACCCTCGCTTTTCTCCGCAACCAGCCTCCGTCTACGGTCATGCTCAGACATATTGGACACTTCCTCGGACGTTTGGTCCGGACAGCGTTGTGAACTGACAGTTTTGGCCGTCAGCGTAAAAGCAGGTGAACAACTCGTTGGAGCAGCCACTTGCCCCTTTCGGGGCGTTGCCAACTGCGAAGAGGTTTCCGCAGCCGAGTGAGTTATAGTGCGACGAACCACCGGCCGTCAAGGAAATGTTCGGAGCATTGGCGTGTATTCCTAAAAATAAAACCGGAACTACCGACAGGTAACGCGAAGAGTAATTGAGATACGGCGGATTTGGCGCGGCGCATCAACCTGAACATCAAAAGAGAAACACCAAAACGCTCGCATTATTCCAGCCTACTCGGACTGCGAAAGGCAAAGAGGGACAGGGGACAGAAAGGCAAAGGGGGATACAAGAGGGACATTCATAATTTTTGTCAATCCGGGGGGACGTTCCGTCCTTCCGCCCAAACCCCTCCCCGGGCATGGCGAAGTGAAAAACTAAACGCCGTTATCCCAATCGTGCGTTCGAAGCAATGCCGCCGCATACAAGACTGCTCCGACAATCCCCACGCCCATATCCAACCAAACAGCATCCCCCACCACACCTCAGTCCGCGCCCAGCGCGGCGGGGTTGCTTCAGCAACCATGGTCCAATCCGCCCCACCAGCCGATCACCAACACATCATGCAGAAACCATCCACCCCGAGCGACGCGACACAATCGTCCAAGCGCTGGACGGTTAAGAAACCACGGATGTAACACCCCCGCGTCAGGAAGCGACAGGAAATGCGCAGCATTGTCACGTACCCGTGACCGCAGCGCAGCGAAGTCCTGAAGCACTCCGGCCTCGCGCAGCGAGGCGACGCCCAAAAGAAACGATCGACGACCGGAAACCGGCCAGCTCTCACAACCAGCGTCAGAAAATCGACAATTCAAACGGGGCGGCAAAGCGCATATTCTAAAAATCACCCCCACAATCCTGCATCCCACGCATCCAACCTCACGCCCCGAACTCACTGCCTTCAACCACTCCCAGAATTCCAAGTCCAATCTCCGTCCCCGCGAGTCTAAACTCCAACCATCTAACCCAAAAATCTTCCAAACAAGCAAAGATCTTTCATTGACCCGCCCACCAAAGCATGATAGGGTATTGTTCAGTCTAAAAACATCGGCCAGTCCAGACGCAGGAAGCAAAACCATGCCGTCAACGACCCAACCCGTCACCCACGCCGCCGACGCCCGCTCTCCGCTCTTGCTTCAACATCACAGCGGCGAGTTTTCTCCCCTCATCCTCAAGTTTCCAGTCTCCAGTTTCAAGCCTCAAGCACCCCGTCGGTTTGGGGAGATTGCAGGGTCAAAACGGGGAGATTTTACGTCGGTTTGGGGAGATTCGGGGGAGGTTGGAGGGAGGTTCCAGGACCGCTTTGGGGTCGGTTTTTCGAACAGAAAAAATCTGCCCGTCGATCACAAACATCGTCCGCACCAACACTTGAATTCCCCACCCACCATTTCGGCCAGCCCAAACACAATTTTGCGCACACTTCGCGCTCCCGATCGCTCCAACTCTGCACCCCCTTGGTCTCTTGTCTGCGCCACTGCGCCTTTGCGCGAGAATCCCTCTTATTCCCCTCCCTCCTCCAACGTCTCAAAATTTCGAAACGACCCAACCTTCTGCACTCCGAAATCAGCATTCTCCCCCCACGTCGGTTGGTGGTCGGTTAGTAGTCGTTTTCTGGTCGGTTACACGTCGGTTGATGGTCGATTGGTGGTCGGTCACAGGTCGGTTGGTGGTCGGTTAGTGGTCGGTTTGAAACGACCAATCGCCACCCCCGTCGCAACCCAATCATCGTCCAAACAAGCACTTGCGACGAACGCCCCCCGCCAAACCGACATCCAACTCAATTGCGCACGCAAAACAGCGCCACTTTTTCTGTCTCCAGCACCGCACATTTCCAGCATCGAAACCACCCCAGCATCACCCACACCAAACCCCTCATCCGCAACACCAAAGAAATCACGTGCTACCGTCTATATCAAGGAGACCAACCCAATGCCGCGATCGCGCTTCCGCACGCCGTTCTCTATCGTCTTCTTTTGCGCCCTCTGCATCAGCGCCTCCGCCCCGGCAGCAACCCCAACAACAACCCCCGCGGCAATCCCGCCAACAACCGTAGAAGAATTCCGCGCCCTCCCCGACAACCGCCTCCCCATCCGAACCTCCCTGGGCCTCCGCACCGCCCGCCGCGTCGACAAGGACACCATCCAAGCCATCATCGGCGCAAGCGCCGGCCCCGCCATCGCCAACCCAAAAGCCTACCGCATCGTCAGCTTCAGCGATGAACATTACGCCTACGAGAAATTCGTCACCCCGACAGAAGCTACAGTCACCAAAGTGCTCGAATGCACGGCCCCGCCAGGCGCCTCCATCCCGCGCTTCGAGCGCACCGTAGTCACCCTGAAAATCCCCCACCCGTTCCAGTTCAACGAAGATTATTTCCTCATCGCCCAGGGCGCGGATGGCGCAATGGTCACCGCCGCCCACTGCGCAGAGCCTATCCTCCAGCACGCCCCGCCCATCGCCGAAGACCCCGCCCACGACGACCCCGCCCACGACTCAATCGACGCTGCCGTCCTCGGCCTCCGCCAGATCGAATCCGTCGGAGCCGGCCTCCTCCGCCTCGAGTTCGGCCCAAACTTCTCCCCCGCCGCCGCCAACGACCTCTCCAACTACACCATCACCATCGCCGGCAAATCCACCAAACCCCTCGCCATCGGCCGCCTCTCCCGCGTCGATACCTACATCCCCAACGGCGCCTGGCCCATGCCCGCCCTTCCCCAGCACGACATCTTCCTTCAACTCGATAAACCGCTGGAGGACGGCGACAAGATCGAAGTGACCGTAGCAAATACAATCACCACCGCCGCACAAAAAGCCGCCCTCGTCTTCAACGCCCACACCACTATCACCAACTCCATCAAGGTCAACCAGGTCGGCTACCTCCCCGACTCCCCCGTAAAAATCGCCTACCTCGGCCGCTGGATGGGCTCCTTCCCCGAAAAGCCCGCCGCCCCCGCTCCAGGCGGCCCCGCCCTCCTCTTCCCCGAGCCACCCGAGTTCCACCTCTGCTCCGCCGCCGACAACAAAATCGCCTTCACCGCGAAATCAAAACTCATCCACAAGTCGGGAGACAAAAACGAAGGCGTCTACAAAATCGACCACTCCGGCGAAAACGTCTACGTTCTCGACTTCACCCCCTTCAAAACGCCCGGCCATTACTACCTCACCATCGACTCCGTCGGCCGCAGCCTCCCCTTCACCATCGCCGACGACGTCTACCGCACCGCCTTCGAAATCCAATCCGCCGGCGTCCTCGCCCAGCGCTGCGGCATCGAGCAAAAGCCCCCCTATTCCCTCTGGCATCGCATCGCCTGCCACGACAAAGGCCTCATCCCCACCAGCCAGCTCCACGATCAAAAGCACCAGTTGAAAGACCTCCCCGGCAAGGCGATCCCCAACGCCCCCCTCATCCAGGCCACCGGCGGCCACCACGACGCCGGCGACTACAACCCGCGCTCCCATCTCGACGTCGCCCAGAAACTCATGGACGCCTACGAGATCGGCCCCAAAAAATTCTACGACGGCCAGCTCAACATCCCCGAAAACAAAAACGGTATCCCCGACATCCTCGACGAAGCCGCCTGGGCCATGCGCCTCTGGATCGCCCTCCAGGACACCGACGGCGGCGTCCACAACGGCACCGAATCCAAAGGCGATCCCAACCTGATCCAGACCGTGGAGCTCGACGACCAGGGCGACTACGCCTACGCCAAGGACGCCGTCGGCTCCTTCCAATTCGCCGGCACCATGGCGCAGGCCGCGCGACTCTGGCGAGCCGTCGGCAAAGATAAAGAAGCCGACGACTTCCTGGCCCGCGCCCGCCGCGCCTACGACTGGGCCAACAAAAATCCACCCAAAACCACCGACGCTCTTCAGCAGCACGAACAGTTCACCGACCCCCGCGCCTACGCCGCCGCCCAGTTGCTTCACACCACAGGCGAAGCCGCCTTCAACAAAGACTTCCTCGAAGCCTGCGTCTGGTCCGCCAGCCCCAACGCCGAAATGGAGTCGTATCAAAAATACAACCAGGCCCCGGCCGCCTACGCCTACGCCAACTGCGACGCCAAACTCACCGACCCAAAGATCCAGCGTCAAGTCCAATCCGCCATCACCGCGCAGGCCGACCTCTACATCCAGCAATCCTCAAAGATGGCCTACGCCTTCATCCGCCACCCCTGGGTCCCCATCAACTGGGGCACCGGCGCCTACGAAAATTATCTCCCGCCCATCGTCTGGGCCTGGAAGCTCACCAACGACGACAAGTATCGCCAGTGGATCATCCGCACCTGCGACAACACCCTCGGCGCAAACCCATTAAATCTCAGCTACATCACCGGCCTCGGCTCCCGCGCCGTCCACGCCCCCCTCCACAACAGTCGCTACAGCCACTTCGGCGAAGTCGTCCCCGGCATCCAGGTCGAAGGCCCCCTCCAATCCTGCGAAGACTTCAACGTCCCCCAGACCGCCTGGCCAAAGCTCCGCCCCGACTTTGCCCTCCTCTACAACTTCGTAGACGCCAACTTCGCCATCACCATGGACGAAGGCGTAGTCTCCACCCAGGCCCAAACCATGGCCATCTTCGGCCTGCTCCTCCCCGACCACCACCCCCATCCTGACGGAGCGACAGCGACAGAAGGATCTTC
>JBBRHH010000374.1:0-6291 GCA_038222915.1 Tepidisphaerales bacterium | reverse complement strand
TTTTGGCGGGGGGGTAACCGGGGGGGTGGGGGGGGGGGGGGGGGGGGGGGGGGGGGGGGGGGGGGGGGGGGGGCATTTGGTGGTTGCGGCTGGTTGTAGAAGAGGCGGTAGACCTGTCGCCATTGGCCGTTGGTCTGTGGAAGATTTGGCAGGGAGTCGGCGGCCTGTTGGGCGGCGGTGGCTGCGGATTCGGTGCCCAGTGCCAGATGGACGGCGAGGAGGGACTGGATGGAGTAGCGTGTGGCGAGGACGTCGACGCCTCTGGGCATTTCCGGGAAGCGGAGGGAGATGTTGCCGCCGGGTTCGTAGGCGGTGCCCCAGAGGCCGCGGGCTTTGGGCGGGTCGTCGAGCTGGAGGCGGATGACGTGATCGACAGTGATTTCCAGGGCGTGCAGGAAAGAGTTGTCGTGGAGGACTTCGTAGCTGAAGAGGAGGGCGAGGATTGAATCGCGGTCTTCGGGAAGATCCATGCGGAAGAGGCGCGAAGCGTCGGCGATGTCGGCGTCGGGCGGGTAGGCGACGGGGAAACCGCCGGCGCGGGGTTGTTGTTTGACGAGCCAGTAGGCGGCGCGGATGGCCGCGCCGCGAAGGACGGGGTCGGGTTTTTCCTGGTCCTGGAGGATGGTAAGCCAGAGGGCGAGGGCGGCGCGGGTGGGGGCGCGGTCGGCGATGAGGCGGGGCGTGTCGCGGCTTGCGGCGGAGCGGCCGAACGTGGCGATGGAGGGGACGCGGCCGGTGTGTTCCTGGGCGGTGGCGAGGGCGCGCGCGGCTTGGATGGCGGCCTGTTGATATTTGGGTTCATGGAGGTCAGCGCCAGCTAGATAGAGGAGAAGGCCGACGGTAGGAGTGCTGAGTGGGTCGAAGGAGACGTTGACGGGATCCTGGCGTTTGCCTTCGTTTTCGCCGCTGGTTGGGCCCCAGGCGAGGCCGTAGGGGCGGCGGACGGCGGTGCGGAGGAGGTTGTCGCAATCGGAGGAGAGTTGCTGGGTGGAATCTGCGCGGGAAGCGACGGATGCGATGAGCGTGCTTATGATTAGAAGCGCTTGCGTGAGGCGTGAGCCCATTGTGTTATTGTAACGAATGGATTGTGGTATGCGCGGGGCGTTGAGGAAAGTCGATGGAACGATTCAAGCTTGAAGTTTTCACGGATGGGAATACGGATATCAAAAACATCTCGCCGGAATTGGCGAAGAAGATAGCTGGATTTCGTGGGGACGGGGTCGTGCATTTGTTTGTGGTGGGGAGCACGGCGTGCCTGACGACGATTGAGTTTGAGCCGGGATTGGTGGGGCACGATTTTAAAGAGGTGATGCAGAAGCTGATACCGGACAATGCTCCGTATCTGCATGAGGCGACCTGGAACGATGACAATGGGCACAGTCATCTGCGCGCTTCACTGATTGGGGCGAGCCTGACGATTCCGTTTTCGAATGGGAAGCTTCTGACGGGGGAGTATCAACAGGTGGTTGTCATAGATTTTGATACGAGCCCGCGGCGGCGGATGGTGATTGGGACCGTGATTGTTTAGGGCGTTGGAGTGTCGCAACCAGGCGATGTCTCACCGCGTACGACTCGTTGTTGTGGTATCATGTATCAATGGTTTTGAGTCTTTCCATTTCCCCCGAAGCGGAAGCCAAGCTTAAGGCGAAGGCTGCCGCTGCCGGTGTTGACATCGAAAGCTACGCGGCCGCGATTGTGGAGCAGACGGCTCAAATACCGCTATCGC
Organism: Tepidisphaerales bacterium; assembly: GCA_038222915.1. Taxonomy (GTDB): domain Bacteria; phylum Planctomycetota; class Phycisphaerae; order Tepidisphaerales; family Tepidisphaeraceae; genus JBBRHH01. The sequence continues at coordinate 4,565 of JBBRHH010000374.1, read as the reverse complement.
TCAAAGAAATCAGCGGGCCTGTTGCTGAAGATTTTGCCAAGAGCGGAATGACGGATGACGAGCTTGGCGATCTCCTGGAGGAGGCCAAGCACGAAATGCGAGCGGAGCGGCGGGGACGCCAGACGTTATGAGCGAAACGCTCAAAGTCGTGTTTGACTGCAATGTTTATTTGCAGGCGTTGGCCAATCCTGCTGGTCCGGCAGGAAGGTGTGTTGAGCTGGCGCTGAGGGGCGTGGTTGCGCTCTACGTTTCCCCATTTGTGCTCGATGAAATCAGGCGGGTCACTTCCTACCCGCAGTTGATCGCGCGGTTCAAGCTGCGCCCCAGCCGAGTTGCGGTCTTGCTGGACAATCTGTTGAAGGTCGCGGTCGTAGTTCCCGTCGTTGCTGAATTGTGGCGATACGATCGAGATCCTGACGACGCACATTACGTAAATCTGGCTGTCATAGCTGGTGCGAGCATCGTGGTATCACGTGACAATGATTTGCTTGATCTGATGGACTTGGGGAGGCCTGAAGCGGTGGAATTTACGAGCAAATTTCCTTCGCTTCGAATTCTCGATCCAGTTGCATTTCTCCAGTTAGTCATGGTGTGAGCAGACGAGTTTAACACGTTGGATATAGATAGAGCCTAGCCGTCGTCCACAACGCAGCCTGCGACTATTCTAAAATCACGGGCTGGGGCGGCGCCACTTGTTTCGCGCACCAAAAAAGTCGCTCCGGGGTGTTGGAGGGACATTTTGCTTGCGAAACGAAATGTCGCGCCATGATCAGGGTAGGAGCTGATGATTACCTCGCGGCCATTTTGAACTTGAATCGCAGACCATTCACCCGTGGGAATGCGTTCTCGAAGGGCACAGTTGCTGTTCCACTTGTCCTGCCGGATAAAGTTTAAGAGATCCGTGGCCTCGTCGTGGGATCGAGCGATGCAGATCTGATCGTCCCAACCGCGGGGATCTGGCCTGCACGCTGCCCAGCTTGCCCGTAATTCTTAACTTCGGATGGATGCAACCATTTCATTTGAGCGCTTTCCTGGACGACTAATCTGCAGGGTGGGTTGCGGGGGTTTTGAAGGCGGCTTGTAGTGGGGCGGGGAGGTCTTCTACTTTGATTGCGGGGTTCTTTTTGTAGGGGGTGTAGAGGGGGTCGCCGATGAGAGTTTGCATCCAGCTTGTGAAAGGGGTGGTTTTCCAATAGACCTCGGCGAGGGTGAGTTTGCCGGTGAAGAGGAGGGGGAAGAATTCGTCTGCCTGAGGGAAGGAGTGGAGGTAGGGTTCGGCGACTGGGCCGAGGGTTGCTACTACGCCGTCGTTGATTAGGCCGGCGCACCAGCCTGTTTCGTCGGGGCTGTGGAGGCTGACTAGTTCGTAGCTGGCGATGTGGAAGCCGACGGCGCCGGGGTTGAATGTGCAGGCCGGGACGTATTTGCGGACGCTGTACCAGCCGCAGTAAATGGCGACGTCGCGGGCGGTGTTGGGGCGAAGGACGTCGGGGTTGTCGTCGTGCATTACTTTTAAATTTGTTTTGTCGCGGAGGATGTTGGCGAGGTTGCGGATGGTCTGGTCGTACCAGCCATAGGTTCCGTAGGCGGCGTCTTTGCCGGTGGCGGCGATGCCGCGGCTGTCGAGAACGATCTTGCCTTTGAGGCCGTCGCGTTCGGCGGCGAGGCCGGCGAGGATCATGTCGCGGACTTTCTGGGGGATGGGGGCGTCGAGACGCGCGGTCATGAGGGTTTGCGGGTAGTGGCCGGGCGGGACGTGGATGTTGAGCGGGTTGGGGAGCCAGCGGGCGCGCGGATAGTAGCCGGCCCAGAGCAACGTGAGTTCGTTTTCAAAGGAGGCGGTTGTGTCGGCGGGTTCAAGGTAACTGGACTGCGCTTCGAGGAGCACGGCGTAGTTGAGCAGGCCCTGGTTGGCACGGACGAGGGTGCGGAGGCGGTCGCGGGACATGGAGTCGGCGCGTTTGGTTTGAAGACGCTGGGCTTCCTCGAGGCCGGCCTCAATTTGCTTGTGATTGGTTTCGAGGTCGTGGCGCTTTTCCTCGGGGAGCGCGGGCAATGAGAAGCGGCGGAGGATGCCGCCGGGGCCGATCATTTTGTCGGCGGAGTCGAAAGCGCTGTTGGTGAGTTTTATGCGCTCCTGAGCGTCGGCGACATGGGCCTGGCCGACAGTGTGGAGGGCGGCGTCCCATCGGGCGGCGAGCTTGATGAGGTCATCGCCAGGGGCGGGATGGAAGTCTGCGGCTTCTTTGTGCGCGAGGTCTTCGAGTTGGGAAACTTCGGCGCGAATCTGGCGAAGGGTGTCGGCCTGATCGGTGTGGACTTGCGTCAACTCGTGCTTTTCATCGGGCGATGGATTGCGGGCGGCGATGCGGAGGGGAAGGCCAAAGAAGGTGACGATGCACTTGATTTTGGTGTCGAGCTTGTTGTCGTGGAGGAAGTCGCGCACGGCCGGAACGACGGCGTTTTCGTAGGTGTCAAAGGGGATTTCTTCGCCGCCGGGGATGTTGATGGCGCAGATGCGGCCGTCGGGGATGTTGCGGGCGGTTTTGTAAAACTCCGCGAGCTTCTGACTTTCGGGGACGTTTTTATTGACGAGAAGGAGGATCTGGTCTGGGTCGAGGGCGTAGGCAGGGTGTGCGGATATCGTCAAGAGGAGAAGAACGATGAGGCAGATGGATGTGGCGCGGGAAGCGATTGGGATTTTGAGCATCGGGCATCCTTGCGATTTTGCGAGCGGCGGAGCAATGCTTCCCGGCATCGGGAGATCATAGTCGAGACAAAGCAAAACGTCGGAATGGTGTGAACCATTCCGACGCAAAATGCTTTTTAGTTGTGAATCGCGGAGTTAGCGAACGGTCGATTCGGTGGCGTTGGTGGTGCCAGCGCCGAGCTGATCGGGCGGGAGCTGAGTCTGCTGTGCCTGCTCCATGAGAGCGACGAGAGACTTGATCTCGCGGAGCGATTCAGGGCTGCCCCACATGAGCACCCAGTCAACGTGCCAGTTGCACCGCTCGAAGGAGCATCCTTCGAGATGGTAGATCGTCTCGCGAAGTATCAGGGTGCAGGCGACGAATTTACAACGGACAAAGGCCTGACCGCTGATGTAAACGGTTTGGTTGAGGAACGTTTCCCCTTCGTGCTTGGTCAAGAGCATGCGCGTGTCTCCCAGAGTTGGGTTGCCAATAAGGAACAAAGAACGGGCTGGAATCCTACTTGATTTGCCTAAACTGTCAAACTTACGCCCGTACACTGCTTCTTTTATCGGTAGAATAGCGGAGAAGCTTTTATTAAATGGGTGCGGTTGCGGAAGTTAAACGATCTTCGCAGATCATAGATAACTGGCTCGATATGATTTTACTCGCTGTGCGCATCACGTTGGCAACTTTGGTGAGTGTGCCCGAACCGCCGGGCATGATGATGGTACTGGTGGTTGCGAGCCTGTCGACTTCGCGGCGGTTGACGCGGATGTTTAGCGATCGGAGAAGTCGCTAGCTAGGCGGCTTCGGCGAAGGTCTCCGCGTAGCGGGTTTGGATGTCGACGAACTTTGCTTCGTTGCGCAGGAATGACGCGATGATTTCGGAGTCGAAATGGGTGCCCCGGTCCTGCTCGATGATTGAGCGCGCGACATCGTGGGAGATAGCGGCTTTGTAGATGCGCTTGGAGGTGAGGGCGTCGTAGACGTCGGCGACGGCGACGATGCGGCCGCAGAGGGGGATGTCGTTGCCGCGGAGTCCGTTGGGATAGCCGGTGCCGTCGAAACGTTCGTGATGGGTGGCGGCGATTTCGCGGGCCATCTGGAGGAAGCTGGCGGCGGGGTGCTCGCGGAGGGCGGCGTCGAGGGTTTGTGCGCCCAGGGCGGCGTGGGATTTCATGATTTGGAATTCGCGATCACTGAGACGGCCGGGCTTGAGGAGCACGCAATCGGGAATGGCGACTTTGCCAATGTCGTGGAGGGGGCTGGTGAGATAGATGAGTTTTGCGTAGGCGGCGTCGATTTGGCCGGCGAACTGCGGTTGGCGCGCGAGGTCGTTGGCAAGGATCTGTGAATAGTTGCGAACGCGCTCAAGGTGCTTGCCGGTTTCGGGATCACGTGACTCGGCGAGCTTGGCCATGGCGAAGATGGCGAGGTCGCGGGTTTCGAGGGAGACGATGCGTTCACCGGTACGGATGCGGGCGAGCAGCTCGGCATGGTTGCAGGGCTTTTTCATGAAGTCGTCTGCGCCCGCGCCGAGGCCGTCGACGATGTCTTCGGAACTTTCGCGGCTGGTGAGGAGGATGAAATAGACGTAGCCGCCAAAGTCGCCGGCGCGGACGATGCGGCAGAGATCTGGGCCGCTCATGCCGGGCATTTCCCAGTCGCAGATGACGAGGCGGTATTCGTGTCCGGCGAGAATTGGGAGAGCGGCTTCGGCGGACGGCGCGGTTGTTACTTCGTGTCCTGAGCGCTTGAGCGCGTGGGCGAGCATGGCAAGCGAGGTGAAGTCGTCATCAACGATCAGGACTTTCATACGTGATTTCAATCGACTTTTTATGGGCCCGGAATAAGCGGTGTTGGAAAGTCAGG
>JBBRHH010000373.1:0-6306 GCA_038222915.1 Tepidisphaerales bacterium | reverse complement strand
CACCTTTGGGACCGGTCTTTGAAACTGCGGGGATGAGCTCGTAGGCCTTGTAGAATTTAGCGGTAGTCAACCGGCCGACGCCGGTGTCGTTCCAGAGGGAAGTGATGGGGTGTTCGATGTTCTTGCCCTGGAGGACAAAGAACTTGCCGTTGTCCTTGTTCTTTTCACCTTCGTCGCCGTAGGCCTCACCGATGGTCGCAGGCATGAGCCCGCGACCCGCAAGATCGACGTTGTAGAAATTCCGGCTAAGGGTCGGGCCAGGGAAGATGAGGAGGCCGCCGCCGGCCTTGACATACTGGTCGATCTGGTCAGCGACGTTCTTTGAGAAATCGCTGACATCGGCGAGGGCGACGACCTGGTAGTCTCCGAACTTGACCGTATCGAGATCGGTGATGCCGATCGTGTTGACCTTGATGTAGTAGTTTTCGCGCTCAGTGGCGGGGACGGGCTGGAGAGCGTTTTTTAAATAGAAGCTGGCACTTTCGCGTGCTTCGCTGCCAGGGTTGCCGTCGACGAGCAGAACTTTTACATCACTGATGGCCCGGACGGCGACGGTGCGGACGTCGTCAGCGGGGATGCGGTCGGCCGTTGGGATGCGCGCGGTGACGGTGTGAAAACCTTCGTTGCGAAGCTTGGCGAAAATGGGAATTGTCTTGCTGCTGTTGCCGGGGATTTCGTCGATCGACTGATCGTCCATGGGTGGATCGTTATCGACGGCGATGGTGACCTTGACATCCTTGGCGGTCTCTTTGCCGTAGTTGGTCACTTCGACAGTGAAGCGAACACGGTTGTTGGCAATGGCCAGCGCGCCCGACGGACGAAGCGAGCTGACGCCGAGGTTTCGCTCTTCGGGTTCGCCGACGAAAAGAACATGGGTACGGATGTTTTTGCGTTCTTCGTCGACGGCGCGATTGATTTCGTTCATCTGCTGGAAGGCCGAAGCCTGACGGTCAGTGATGACGTAAACCTCTTTGCGAAGTTCGGAGCGGCCGTGCAGTGTGTCGAGGGCTTGTTTGACGGCGGGGAAAAGGTTGCTGGCTCGATCGGAAAGATCGGCCGACGCCAACTGGTCTTTGGCGAAGTTGAGGCTGTAGGTGGGTTCGGGGATGAGGCCGCTGGAGATATCGGAGCCAAGGAGAACGGCGACTGAGGAGCCGGTGGGCAGGGTGTCGATGATCTGCTGGGCGGCTTCGCGGCCGCGGTCGAAGCGGGATTTTACGCCATCGGAAGCGCTCATGCTGCCCGAGTTGTCGAGGATGATGACGGCGGTGACTTTCGTCTGGCCGAGGAGGCCGGTGCTGGCAGCTCGGAGGGCTGGCCGGGCAAGTGCGAGGACCAATAGAAGAACAAGGAGGCATCGCAATAGAAGCAGCAGCAGGTCTTCGATTTGGATGCGACGCTGATTTTGGTCGACGCTCACCTGCAGGAAGCGCATGGCCGCCCAGACCACGCGGTCGAACTTGCGCTTGTTCAGCAGGTGGATGACGACGGGGATACTTACCGCAAGACTTCCCCAGAGCATGGCAGCGTGTAGAAAGGGCATGAGAAGGGTTCAGGGTTCGGGGTTTAGGATTCAGCAACCAGTGGCTGAACCCTCATCTTGTCGTGGTTCTCAATCGAAACGCCAGATACCCGCTCAGCACTTCGTGAAGTGCGTGGCTGGTGTCCACTAATACATAATGCACGTTGTTCCGCTCGCATCCTTCGCGGATGCGCTGCTGAAACGCCTGCACTTCGGCCATGTAGGTTTTGCGAATTTCACGGGGCCGGGTCATGACCTTTGGAAGGTTTTCCAGACCTTCAAACTCGACCAGTCCCTGAAACGGGAATTCGAGTTCGAACGGATCCATCGTGTGGAACACGACGACTTCCTGGCCGCCAAAGCGGAGATGCTGGATGCCTTCGAGAATCTTCTGCTCGTCATCGAACAGGTCGCTGATGATGATGACCAGGCCCTTGCGCTTGATCTGGCCGGCCATGTCGTGGAGGACTTGGGCGATGTTGGTTTGCGCTGTCGGATTGAAATCCGCCAGGATGTTCATGATGTTGTGCAGTGAGGCGAGATTGCCGGTGCGCGGGACGTAGTTGCGGATGGCGGTGTCGAACATCGCGATGGACACGGCGTCGCGCTGATGCAGGATCAGGTAGCAGAGGCAGGCGGCCATCATCTTGCCGTACTGGAGCTTGTTGATCGCTCCGGAGCCGTACTTCATCGACTCGCTGCCGTCGAGAAGGATCTGCGCGACGTAGTTGGTTTCCTGCTCGTACTGCTTGAGGTAGTAGCGATCAGTTCGGCCGAGGACTTTCCAGTCGAGGTGGCGGGTGTCGTCGCCAGGAACGTATTCGCGATGCTGGGTGAACTCGATCGCGAAACCGCGATACGGCGACTTGTGTTCGCCGGACATGTACCCTTCGACGATGAAACGCGCGTGGAGGCCGAGGGCCTCGGCGCGTTGGATCGCGACGGGATCAAGCAGCGTGCTACCGGATTGCTTGGCCATGAAATGACTTTCGTAGGGTCCGGCTTACCCGGAACACGCTGAAGCATGACGATGAACGAACTGCGTTCCTATTCCAGCTTCGCATCCTTCGGGATGGCGGCGAGGATCTTACGCGTGATGTCGTCGGCGGTGACGCCTTCGCTCTGGGCGGCGAAGTTCGGGATGATACGGTGGCGGAAGATCGGGAGGGCCACCTCGGCAACGTCGTCGCAACTGACGTGGAACTGGCCATTAATGATGGCGCGGGCTTTGGCGGCCATGATCAGGTTCAGGCTGGCACGCGGACCAGCGCCCCAAGTGAGCCACTTCTTGCAGAAGTCGAGGGCTTCGGGGGTTTTGATGCGGGTGACGCGGGTGAGTTTTTCGGCGTAGGCGTAGACGTGTTCGGCCACGGGCATGCGGCGGACGGTGTTCTGCAGGGAGAGGATCTCAGCGCCGCCGAGAACGGGCTGCGGTTTATCGGAATGCATGCCGGTGCCCATCTTCATAATTAGGCGTTCTTCGGCCGATGACGGGTAGTCGACGTGGATCATGAACATGAAACGGTCAAGCTGGGCTTCGGGCAGCGCGTAAGTGCCTTCCTGCTCAATCGGATTCTGGGTAGCGAGGACGAAGAAGGGCTCAGGGAGCTTGTGGTCGATGCCGCCGACGGTGACCTTGCGCTCCTGCATGGCCTCAAGCATCGCGGCCTGCGTCTTCGGAGGCGTACGGTTGATTTCGTCAGCAAGGACAATGTTCGCAAATATAGGCCCCTTCAGGAACTTAAACTGCCGCTCGCCGGTTGCGGGGTCCTGATAAATGACCTCGGTTCCGGTGATATCAGACGGCATCAAATCGGGGGTGAACTGGATGCGTTTGAAGGTCATGTTCAGCGTCTGAGCTAGCGATGAAATCATCAACGTCTTAGCCAAGCCGGGCACGCCAACCAGCAGGGCGTGGCTTCGCGTAAAGATCGAGATGAGGATTTCATCGATGACGTCCGCTTGACCGACGATGACCTTTGCGAGTTCCGCCTTGATCGTCGCTCGAGCCAGTTTCAAGTTTTGTACGGCTACCAGGTCGGCATCGTCCACACGTGCCTTTGGCGGAGTCGCTACGGTTGTCATGAAAGACCTTTCTCTAGTTCTGAAGTACTAATTCCGGCTGATGCATCAGCCGGCGTCGCCCATCAAATTCAGCCAGCGATCAATTAATCGCGGCTGGCATTGTGTTACTACCCGTCCCAAAAAACTGCGTTGAATTGCGTAGACAATAAGCACTCCGACCGCGAAGTTGCAACTTTTATCGATCTTCGGGTTCGAGTCTAAGGCCATTCCATACGGTTTTGCGCACGACTTTCTCACCGCGGCGGAGTCGATCCATCTCCCAGGCCCACTTGTAAACCGATTCGCGGGCGACCGCCGCCGGCGAGCCGACGTGCCAGCGCCGGCCGAGGTAGTTCAGCTCTTTGGCGGCCGGATAGATCGGCAAGGCTGCGTTGCGCAGTTCGGCGAGATCCTGTTGCATCGCGTCGTCCGCGGAGGCGCGCTCGGCATTCTTTGTCGCCTCAATCAACTGGCGATAGTGCAACACCGCCAGTGCCATCGGGGTGCGTAGATCGATCTGGACCTTGTTGGTGGTCAGACGGGTTTTGAGGATGGCGTAGTCTTCGGGCTTGAGCTGGTTTTGAACCTGCTCCAGATCGGCGAGACACTGGGCGGCGGCTTGTCTCGCGGCGGCCTTGGCACTTTCAATTTCGGCGATGAATCCGGAATCGCCCGCCTCGGCCTTCTTGTGGGCCGGCTCGAAGGTTTCGTCCCACCACCAGTTCTGCCAGTTGTCGCCGAAAACATCCTCGTCGCCGAGCGGCGGAAAGAAACGGGTGTCGCCGAAAGTGAATGGTCCGATGCTCAGGAATTCGGAGACGACATCGCCCGTTGGCTTGAGCGCTTTTACGACGCCTGGCGCTGCATTTTTGCCAAACCGATTTTCCGCCCAGGCCGACCAGATCGCGTCCGCGTTGTCGGTCGCGCCGGAGGCCAGCATGCCCAGTGCCCAGAGATTGACCTCGTTGGGTTCGTGGAGGACGGTGGATTCGTCGCGATCAACGCGCACGCAGATGCCGGAGACCTTCCGTTGCAGGCCGTAATCGAAATGGTTTTTGAGCAGATCGACCATGCCGTTGGCGACCTTGTTGCGCATGAAGTATTCGCCGCAGGCGTCGTACTCGACGATCTGCGGGCGACCCCCGACATGGCCGATCTCGCTGGCGAACGCACCGCGCATCTGCCAGTCCTGTGGCACGCACTTGCTCATGATGATCGTGTCGGATGACAACTGGCTGATCGCGCCCAGAACGCTGGTGAGTTCTTCTGGATACCATGCGAAGGTGCGAACCATCAGCGTCTTGTTGTATTTGCGACACTTGTCCTGCAAGACATTGACCAGCTTGACCATGACCGGCGTATCGGTGGCGCGTATCTGGGTTTCGACGACGGTCAGGACCAAGCCATCGATATTCGGGACGGCGTCGTGGAGAACCCACTCGTAACGCTTGTCGAGAAGGGACCAGATGGCGGCGTTTTCAGGCTTCACCGCGCCCAGCCACTCCGGCATCCAGGTATTCGGGACATCGCTTAGTTCGTGGACCCAGAGGGTCACTTTCATGCCGAGGCCGTGACAAAAATCGACAAGGTGCTCGGTCTTTTCGCGCTGCACGAACTCTTTAATGCCTTCGAGAGTCGAACCTTCGAGCTGAATCTGTACGCCGTTGAATCCCAGCTGCTGCGAAAGACGGATGAGTCGTTTGTCAGCCCGGCCCTTGTGGAACGAAACGATACGGTATGGGAGGGCCGGCCGGACTTTTCCCTCATCAATGTGGATCGGCGAGCGTTGCAGATCGTCGGTTGTTCCTCCGAAGGCGGAGCGCAAGTGGAGCGGAATGGTGGAGGTGAAACGGCCGAGGATGCCGCCGCCGATGAATGCGAGAAGCACGAGCGTCACCGCGAGGATGAACCTGCTTCTGTTGGAGAGTGATGACGGATGAAACCTGGGCATTATGGCATAGCATAATCGTCCGGTTGCGAATGCACTATCACGTCACGGACGACAATTAACGCCGACGCGGGCTCTCCGCATTCGCCCCATCCCCCGCTACTATTCGGCAATGGATTCCTCCCATCTTTCGGCTCCATGGCGAATTGACTACATCCGCAGCCTGGATAAAGGCGATTCTTCCTGCTTTCTGTGCGAGGCGGCGGCGGCGACTTCGGCTCAGGAAAAGCGCGACCGGCTCATCCTTTGGACGACCGAACTGTCGGTCGTCGTCATCAACCGGTATCCGTATACGAACGGTCACCTGCTTGTCGCACCGCGGGCGCACAAGGCCGATCTGGAGGAGTTGACGCCGGCGGAGTTGCTTGACCTTCAGGTACAGGGTGTGGAGGTTATTCGACTGTTGAAAACGGCCATGTCTCCGCATGGATTCAATCTGGGCACAAATCTTGGCCGGTGCGCGGGAGCGGGACTGCCCGGCCATGTACATCAGCACATTGTTCCGCGTTGGAACGGCGATACGAATTTCATGAGCGTCGTCGGCGAGATTCGCGTGGTGCCGCAGGCGATGACACAACTGTATGACGAGCTATTGGCGGTGCGGACGGAGTTAATAAAATAAATGGCTAAATGGCTCTTCCCGTAAGTGTGTGGGTTCTTTTTGACGTTTTCAGATGGGCTTGAGGGTGCTGGTGAGGATTTTGAGCCGAAGGTACTCCTCATCGCGCAGGCCGTAGGCCCGTCGTTGGTAGACGCGGATTTTGTTGTTCAA
>JBBRHH010000372.1:0-6321 GCA_038222915.1 Tepidisphaerales bacterium | reverse complement strand
CGTGCAATACTGGGTCGGGATCATCCAGCAGAAGCGCGAGTTTCATCATGAGGCGGTGAAGGAGCTTGGATTCGTCGTCAGTGATTTTCCTTCCAGCCCGCTGGCGGTCGCCGCGCTGAGCGCTCAGGCAGCAAGCTATCTGGCGATGGCGGATTCGGATCACGCCGGCGAATGTTTTTCAAAGATTGTCGAGCAGCGGCCAAAAGACTTTGCGGCCAATCCCGCGGCGACGGCGAGCTACCACGATGCCGCGCTGTGGCTGGCGGGCGCGGCGCTCCGGAAAGAGAAGCCCGATTACGATGCCGCGATCAAGCTGCTGTTGCAACTTCCGGATCAGCAGGAGGCAGTCAGCCGGACGGTGAAGCTTTTTATTGAGGCGGGCAAACAGGAGGAAGCGCTGGCGGCGGTGAAGCGGCTGCCGGATTCTCAGCGCTTCCTGGGATATCACCTGATCCTTGAGACTTACGCCTCCCGGCCGGGCGCGACAAACCTGCACAACCTGATGTCGGAAGTCATCACCAAGGAGAAACCATCGGACCAGGTCGATGCGCTGCTTCGCCAGATCGCAACCGCCATCGCATCTATAGGCCCGGACGAACATCGCAAGGCGCTGACGTTCATCATCGAGAAATACGATCGGCTCAAGCGTTCCGCCGAGTTTGGTCTATGCGAGATGGACAAGGCCAGGGGGACCGAGCGGCTTGTCAAGTTCATCGGCGACTATCACACCGGGGACGACGTCGAGAAGGCCAAGGCGTGGATCGGCGAGTTTTACGAATCGCAGGGCGCGGCAGACAAGGCACGAGAGGCGTACCGGCGGCTGGACGACGCGGTCGGCGCGCATTTTCTTGTTGCCCTGACCTATTACGGTCCCAAGGCGCAGACAAAGGATTACCCGGCCGGTCATGCCGAGCTTACGAACATTGTCAAACATTTCTACTCCCCCTCCGCGTCGGCCGAAGCGTTGTCCCGACGTGCGATCCTTGAAGCCTCCGCGATGTCAAAAGTCGACGCCGCGATCGCCACGTATCGCGAACTGATCGATCGTTTCCCCAAAGAGCAGAATCACGTGGCCGAGGCGTGCATGCGACTCGGAACGTTGCTCCGCACACAAAAGAAACAGGACGACGCCATCAAGGCGTACGAGCGTCTCGCAACCCTCTATCCGCAGGACGCGCGGGTGCGGCAGGGATGGCTGGAGATTGCCGGCTGCCACGAGGAAAAGGGAGATGCGCCGGGGGCGATTGATGCGCTCAAGGCAGTTTTGCACAAGTATCCACGGACGCGCGAGGCGAGCGTCGCCCACACCCGGCTGGAAACGAAGTATAAAGTGGATGATGTTGATGTGAGCGACAAGTGAGCACCGATCCTCAAATTCAAACCACCATGAGCAATCACACGCCAGTCCGTCTTCAGATGACGCCGCCGCCCAAGCGCAAGTTCGATCTCGCCGGTGCGGTCCGCAGCCTGACCGCCCCCAATGCCCTTCTGTGGAAGATGGCCGGTGTCGCGGTGGGCATTCACATTCTGTTGATGCTGTTCACGTCCCACAGCCTGTTTGGCTCCAAGGGCGAGAGCGTGGACGAACTCTACGATCGCGGCGACCGGGCCATGAAGGCTGGACATTACACGGAAGCGACGGAGATTTTTCAGCACGTCCTCGACGCCCAGCCCAAGGCTCCGCCGGTCTTCGCCAAGGCGGCCGATCAACACAGGAACGCCGAACGCATGGCCAAGCAGCAGGCCGGAGTGCCACTTACACCCGCCGTGGCGCCTACTCCGGTGACGCCGGCGAAGACTTCGCCGACGCCAGCCATCCCTGATACCACGCCCACAGCGCCGAAGCCCGCGACGCTTCCCACCGATATTCCCAACGAGCTTCGGCCTCGCTAGTCTCCCCTGACAAAAAGGATCGTGCGATGAAATTCACTGCGCTCCTGGTGCTGGTGCTGATTTCTAACGCACTTGCGACTGCGGCCACCGATCGAGTCGTCGCGCTGGCCGACGCCCCGACGAACATTTGGGCGCGAATCGCGCAATCGCCGACAGGCTGGCGCGATCAGCCCATTTTCGTTTACGCCGGGAACATCAAGCGATGGGTGATGGCCAGCGGCTATCAGAATTACGGCGGCGACGCGCCACGTCACTACGACACAGAGGAATTTGATCTGCCGACAGCGCGGTGGTTCAACGCGTATCCAGCCGATGTTTCGGCAGGCCGGCCCGAGTCGGGGCCGGTGGGTGCCGAGTACACGCAGTCACGGATCAAGCAGGGATGGAACGGGTTTGAGCTGTTTTACAAGGATGGTGAAAACCTGCGCGTTGGGGCTGGCGGACAATGGTTGGAGACGCGTGGTTATCACGAATGGTGCTATGACAGCGACAACGGGAAGGTCTACGCCTATCTCCACGACAAGACGCTCGCCTACGATCCGGCCAAACGCGGCTGGGAGGATCTGAAGGCCAAGCCGCGCACCAGTTGCCGGATCTGGGGGGCGATGTGTTACGACCCGGTAAACAAGGAAATCCTCCACGCCGGCGGCGATGGTGCAAGCGCCGAGATCGGTACCTGGGTTTACAGCATCGAGAACAACGCGTGGCGGAAGCTGGAGTTTGGATCCGACGACATCAAGGCGCTACAGGTGCGTGCGAAGGCACTGCGATGGGAGGCGAAGGGGTTGCTCGGGGGGGTGTGCAACCGGTTTACGATTGCCCAGACGCCGGACGAGGCGAAGGCTGATCTGACGTTGCGGGCAAACACTTTGGTCAAGTTGGCCCAGGACCTCGCCGCGGACATCCTCTTGACCAAATTGAAGGGCGCGGAAGCATCGGCCGGGGAATCGATGGCCCACCGGCTGATCGCGGCCACCGAAGGGCTCCGCGCAGTCGCGCCGAATCTAGGCGGGAAGATTTCTCCGGACATCATCGCCCAGGTGCGGGTGGCCCGCGTCTGTTTCGAGCAGGCCGTGGCGGCCATCGCCAGCGAACCCACGGGGCGGGCGCGGTCGCAAACGACCTACGACCCGGAACACAAACAAATCATCCTTTTTGGCGGCGACGAACTGGACCGCGTCCTCAGCGATACGTGGATTTACGACTGTACGACACGCACCTGGACACAGAAGTTCCCGGCGGTTTGTCCAAAGCCCCGGGCCGGCCACATTCTCGCCTGGCTGCCCAAGGCGAAAAAGATTGTGCTGGCCGGCGGATACAGCCGAGAGCCACTGGCGCAGGACATCTGGACCTACGACGTGGCAGCAGACAAGTGGAACCTGCTGCTACAAATGCCGCTTGTGCGGCAGGACGATTCTCACAAAGTCGCGCCGCAGGCGGATGATCGCGGAATTCAGGTCGGGGCGGTCAACGGCGACGACGTCCTCGTCTGCCTCGGCAACGCAAGCCCAGGTCTGATCACATGGGCCTGCAAGGTCGACGCAAGCAAATCGATCGACGCTACGGGGCAGTCGGCCGCGTCCGGCGATTACACGTTTAACCGCATCGATCCCGCAAAATGGGAGAAGGCGGCAACGCCCGACGCTGCCCAGACAAAGAAGTTTTACGACGACCTGCGGCCCAACCAATGGACGGCACTCGACTTCCCGCTCTACGCGCCGGGCGCAACCAACCGCTGGGGCACGACCGCCTACGACACCGATCGCCACCAGTTTCTCTTCTGGGGCGGCGGCCATGCCACAAGCCACGAAGACGATGTTGCCCACTACAGCGTGCTCGGAAACTGCTGGACGATCGGCTATCACCCCGACGACCCGATCGAACGCGTTTACGCCGAACAGCCGACGCCGCTCAGCTTCAACGACCGCGCTCATGTTTCGATCCACGCCTACAAGGCCTACTGCTACGATCCGACCGCGCAGGAAATGTTTTTCTTCGATCGCGCCTATAGCCCGGCCGTTCGCGAGTGGGAGCCCAAACCCTATCCCGGGCTAGAGCATCGCGGACCGATGGCGAGCCTGATGCGCTCGACGCCGGGCGGCGCCGTGACATATTCGGAGGAGGGGCTGTTCCGCTTTGACGCAAAATCGAAACGCTGGGCCAAGCTGCCATGGGAAGGACAGCGGCCGGAGAAGTTATATTGTGACGGCCACTCGCTCTGCTACGACGGCAAGCGCGACTGTCTCTGGGTGACCAACGAAAAGGAAGTTTACCGCTACGACTTCGCAACCGGAAAAGGCACAAAGACAACACCCAGCAAACCAAAATCGCTGGAACAGTTCCTATTCTGGGGCGAACAGGTCTACCTCCCGGAAGCGGACCTCATCCTGCTGATGCGGCTATTCAAAACACCCGACGGCAAGTGGACCAACGTCGCCTGGGATCCAAGCGACGGCAAGTTTTACTGGGCCGATCTGAAGTTCGTGGAAATGGGCAAAGACGTTCAGTTCAAGGACAAGACGTTCAGTTGGAGTGATGCATTGCAGTACGACCCGACTCTAAAGATCGTGCTGCTGAACAACTCGTCAGAACGAAAAGTGTGGGCGATGAAGTTCGACCGCAAGACAGTGAAGCTGACTGAGATGACGGACTAATCCTCGCGAAATTACTTCTCGGATGGTTTCGTAGCGGGCACGGCTGGTTTCCCTTCATCCTCGCGCAGTTCCCAATTTTCACCAAAGAACCCCCCGGCCACGACGCCTCCCGGCGATTGACTCGTCCGCGGCACGTTCACATCCATGACCGCATAGTCCGGCAGCTTCGCGTTCTGGCGCGCATTGTTCAGGTAGTCGTATTCCCGGTACGTAAACCCGCTGTTGAGAACAATGTAATGTTCCGGATGAGCGGGATTTGGATAGATCAGGACTGGCACGTGTGAGTCGGAAGAGAGCTTCCGCTCGCCCAGGGTCACCGATTCCGCCGTCCAGTGAATCGGAAGTTTGTCGATCAATCGGCCGATCACTTTGTTGCTCGATGGATCGCCAAAGCAGATTACGTTGCCCTCGGCCAGATCCGCACCGGTGACTTCAGTGTCATTCTTGATCCTCGGATGGCCGCGGAATTGTTTGAACCAGTGCTCGATCGCATGGTCGCACTCGGCCAACTCCCAGGCGCCGGTCTTCTCATTGAACGGTTTGCCCGTGGGGCGCACGATGAGAAACCGCTCCATAAACGCATCGTCGATGGGGCCCTGCAAGTTATGCCGCTTGTGCAGCCCCGCGGATGCCGATTTCTGTTCAGTCCAATGGCCGGCCTTGCGGACGAGGTGCGCCGCAAATTCTCCGTCAGCGCCGACAGCGATATCCGCAATCGCGTCCCCGTCGATCCTCACCGATAATTTCTGCCCGGCCGTCAGCGGAGAAATCGCCGCCGGAATCGCCAGCGTCAATCCGGATACGTTCTGCGTAGAAAGCGAACACCCCGTCGGCGTGCCATTCTCCGCCCTGGCAATTTCGCCCTCCACCCGTGCACGCTGCCAGTGATGTTCCAGCCCGTCGACCGTCACCCAGAACATCCGGTTGTATTTCAAGGTCCACGTTGTGAAGCGAATTTTAGACGGCAGTGGATTGCGGCCTTTGGCAAGGATCGCATCCAGCCGCTGGTCCAGTTCCTGCTTGGCCTCGGGCGTATAGTGGTGGCCGATTCCTTTGCCGACGATGCGATCGATCTGGACATGATCGTCCGCCGCCGCCTTGAGCATCATGTCCGACGCCTGCTTCTGCGGATCGAGCTCGCCGCCGTACGCGATGGTCGGAAGATTGGACAGATTGGCGACGTAATCCGTCGAGTCATACAAGTGCCAGAGCGCCTGTTGATACCAGGGCGCGGTCGACACGTCTTCCTTCTGGAACGATTTAAGAAATTCTTTGGTCTCGGCAAATCCCGCGGCCGGCGATGCCGCGGCCCACAGATCGGTGTAGTGCGTGCCGTATTCCCATGCGGCCGTTCCGCCCATAGAAAACCCAATCGTCAGCAGCCGGTTCTCATCAATCGGATACCGCCGCTTCGCTTCGGCGAGCGCCTCCAGCCCGTCCGTCTCCCCGGCAAACTTATATGCCGTGATGTACCGGCCGTAAGTGCTGAGGATAAAACGGTCGGTCGGCTCGCGCGACTCGTTGAGATATTTGTGCTCGTGAAGAAGTCCGTCCAGTTCGACAAATCGCAGCTCCGTCAGCATCTCATCGCGGCCATGCCCCCACACGTCCATGCGCCATTTCTTCGCGGGCGTCGCGCCGGGCGTCCAGGTCGTCGGGACGCTGATGACGTAAGGCTGAACCGATCCATCAATTCGCGACACAAAACCACGTGCACCGCTCACATTAATCCATGGCGTTTTGCCATCATGCAGCGCCGCAGCTCGCTCCATAC
>JBBRHH010000371.1:0-6322 GCA_038222915.1 Tepidisphaerales bacterium | reverse complement strand
GTCCGCGAACCCGGACAGCGATGCGTGTGTAGCGTTCCTCATCGGATTTTGCATCGACTAAATAGCAGATTCGCATCTCCCAGGGTCCGTCTTCCTTGATCACGATTTCTTCCCACTTGCGACCTTCGTTGTCGTTGGGATCGGCGTGGCCCATCTCTCCGGTAACACGAACGAAATATAACTTGCTTGAGGCAGGTGCGCGGTGTTGTCCTCCGTACCGCCTGATCTCTTTGCGCGTGTAAGGCAGCCAGCGAAATTCCACGAAGCACTGGCCGCGTCCTTGGACTGGAATATGCCCGACCTGTTTGCGGACAAACGCTAGAGGGTAATGTGCCTGTCGTGAGACGCCACGGCCAAATTTGATATCGAAGACGGTCTGTTGGACCATCGCTATGAAGGCCAACAATTCAAAGATGGCGAAGGCTGAAAATATCAGCGCTTTCTGGACCGGCGTCCACCCGCCGCGGTGATTGCGATAGAACCCGTTCGGGTCGATCCACGCTGCGACCGCGATGGCCGCGACGACGAAGAACAGAATGTGAGAGGTGCGCACTCGCATGGGAATCACCGGGGCGTCAAGGCATTGCCGCGCGTCTGACCAACAACATACCCGACGCTTTGAGCGATGACAGCGACACGGATCTCATCCAAGTTCATTCGGATCGAGCGGGATGACCACGGGGAATCCGTACGCCCCGCCCGATTCGGTGATCGTTGGCGACTGTGGCAGGATCACATTGGTCACTCTGCCCCGCACGCGAACGATGATCGCGCAGGGACGTTCGCGCTTTGCGTTGGATGCGAGACGGAAATGGACGCAAACGGCCCATGGGTCGACTCCTGATACTGCGATTTCGCGCCAATGGCCGTCGAGATTGTCGTCGAAACTGGATGGTTCATACGTTTCGCTCTCGTCGTTTGCCCATAACAGCCCGGTGACAGTAGGCAGGCTCCTGAGCCGGAGAGTTGTATCGGACGGTTCGGATCGCCAGCGGTATTCGACCCAGCCCGTGCCACAGCCGGTTATTTTGATGTGGCCGGTGAGTGCATCGGTCATGACGAAATTGAATTGCCGCCTGGCATTTGATCGGCCACGCTCCAGGTGGAGACTGCGCAGCAGGTGAATGGATAACCAGAGAATGAGAAACACCCATCCAGCGCCTAACCACATTGTGCGAACTTCCGCCGCTTCGGTGCGAATTCCGGATCGGACGCCGTTGGCAATGCCGTATAGGAGGCCAAAGACGAAACAGAAAAGTCCCGCATAACCGAGCCCGTTTTGGAGGAAATGGGCGGCCCGCTTCGCCTTAACGACAATGACCGATATCACGGATCACCCCCGGGCGAGCAGGCGTTTTCGCGCATTCTCGAACTCCTGATCGTTCAGGATACCCGATGCGCGGAGTGATGAAAGTTTTTCCAGCTCGGCCATGAGCTTGGGGGTGAGGGCGGGGACGGCCTCCGCTTTTTTGGATGCGGCGACGAATTGCTGCGGGCCGGCCTTGGGTGCACCTTTGGCGGGCATGGATTTGGGTGCCTCGGGTGCGGGAGTGGGCGCGGGCTTGGCCACTGGCGGCGGTGCGACTTGCTGTTCCGCAACTGGAGCCGCGACAGCTTCGGTTTGCGGCAATGCGGCCGCCGCCTTCTTCTCCCGATCGTACGCCCCTTTCATCAGGTTTCGCAAAACCAATAGCATCGGTTCGGCTTCGAGATACGTCTTGGGCATGCGGAGGTACAGGGTGCGATCATCAACCAGACGCAACGTGCCCGGCGCCCCAGCCAGCGCCGCCTGCACGCGGCTCGCATCGTTCAACTTGAGCACGACGTCTGGTTCCTGCTTGATGATGCTGTCCACACCATAGTGGCCAGCCAGAAGCCGAAGCTCGGTCAGCGCAATAAGCAAAACAAGCGGCCGAGGTTGTTCGCCAAACGCGTCGACCATGTCCTGCTGAAGCTCGGCCACCATCTCCAGACTCGTGCAGCGCGAAAGACGACGATAAAGATCCATCCGCTGCCGGTCGCCGGGAACATATTGCCGCGGAATGAACGCGGAGAGCCCGATGTCAACATGCGCCTCCGGACGAATAAGCTTCGGTTCATTCTTCAGTTGTCGCGTGGCCTCTTCGAGAAGCTGGCAATACATCTCATACCCCACGGCCGCGATGTGCCCTGACTGCTCCGCGCCGAGAATATTACCCGCACCGCGAATCTCCAGATCGCGCATGGCGATCTTAAAGCCGGCGCCAAGGTGAGAATATTCCTCGATCGCCTTCAGGCGTTTGGCGGCAACGGGCGTGACAGGCCGATCGGGCGGCAACAGCAGATAGCAGTACGCCCGGTGTTTCCACCGCCCCACCCGGCCGCGCAGCTGGTGCAACTCACTCAAGCCAAATCGATCGGCGTTGTTGATAAAAATCGTGTTGGCGTTGGGAATATCCAGCCCGGACTCGATGATGGTCGTGCAGACAAGGATGTCCGCCTCGTGATGGATGAACTGAAGCATGACCTTCTCCAGCTCTCCTTCGCCCATCTGGCCGTGGCCAACGATGATGCGCGCTTCGGGGACAAGGTTCTGAATCTGGTCGGCGATCTCCAGGATGTTATCCACGCGGTTGTGAACGAAATACGTCTGGCCTTCGCGGTTCAATTCACGCTCGATGGCGATCTTGACGCGCTGCTTGTCGAACGGCATCACTTCAGTGACCACGCTGCGGCGGTCTTGCGGCGCAGTCGTCAATGAGCTGATGTCGCGCAGACCCAGCATGCTCATGTGGAGCGTTCGCGGGATGGGCGTGGCCGACATCGTCAGCACGTCCACCGTTGTGCGCATCTGCTTCAATCGCTCTTTGTGGGTGACACCAAATCGCTGTTCTTCGTCGATCACAACAAGGCCAAGATCGCTGAACTTCACGTCCTTGCTGATCAGCCGATGCGTGCCGATGAGAATGTCGACTTCGCCCTTCGCGAGACGCCCGAGTGTTTCCTTCTGCTGCTTGGCGGACTTGAACCGGCTGATCGATTCGACCGCGAACGGATAGTCGGCCATGCGGTTGCGGAAAGATTGATAGTGCTGTTCGGCCAACACTGTCGTTGGCACAAGCACGGCCACCTGCTTTCCATATTCAACGGCCTTGAAGGCTGCGCGCATCGCAAGCTCAGTCTTCCCGTAGCCGACATCACCGCACAGTAGACGGTCCATCGGGCGGGGACGGGTCATGTCGGACTTGATCTCTTCCGCGCCGGTGACCTGGTCTGGCGTGGGCTCGTAAGGAAACGCGGCCTCAAATTCCTTCTGCCATTCGGTATCCGGTGGATAAGCGGTCCCGCGCTCGGCGGCGCGGGCCGCCTGCACGTCCAGCAGCTCAGCCGCCATATCCATAACCGCCTCGGCCACCTTCGCCTTCTCCTTCTCCCAAGAGCCGCTGCCGAGTCTGGACAGGCGCGGATGCCCGGTGAAGCCGCCGATGTATTTCTGGATCAGGTTGATGCGATTGGCCGGGACGTGCAGTGCCGCATTGTCGGCGAAGCGCAGTGTCAGATACTCCTCGCTGCTGCCTTCCTTTGTGATGGTCTGAATCCCAGTGAACTTCGCAACGCCGTGGGCGACGTGCACCACGTAGTCACCAACCTTCAGATCGAGGAACGAATCGACCGGCCGGGATGCGATGGATTTTTTGGAGCGGCGGCGGACATCAAAGCGATGAAACAGTTCGTGGTGGCCGACGAGGGCAACAGGCAGTTCGCCGGCGGCCTCGTCGCGTGATGCTTCCCAGACAAAACCGTGGTGCAGGTATCCAGTAGCGATGTCGAGCTTCGCGCGCAGGCCCGGCTGGTCCTGGTCAAGCAGTTCAGTGAACCGTTTGGCCTCGCCCTCGTTTTCGCAATAGACCGTTACATCATGCGTGCCGGCCAATTCCGCCAGCTCGGCGATCGCTTTCTTGGCGTCTGTCTCGAACTTCTGCAGCGACCCGATGGGCAAGCGGAAGTGCGGAGCTTTGGTTCCGGCGATGAGGGTTTCGATGGCGGCGCTGCCCTGCCCAAACTGGCTGAGCTCGAGGCGTGCGAAGCGGCTGATGTTTTCGAGAATCGCCCGGAGCGGATAGATGCCTTTCACTTCCGGCAGGCGATCGAAATAGCTCTTGGATTGCTCGGCGATTTCCAGCGGCGACCAGAGAATCACGATAGTCGCTTCGGGCAGATAGGTGAGGAAGCTGGTGGAGTCGCCGGTCTCTGGAAGCTGGCCTTTTAAATCCATGATCTGGACGGATTCGAGCGGCCCTTTGGATCCTAGTGTGTCGAGATCGAACTGCTTGATGGATTCGACCTGGTCGCCAAAAAAGTCGATGCGCACGGTAAGGCCGACGGTATCGGCGGCCTGTGCGGAGTCGCCCGGCAGATAGACATCGATGATTCCGCCGCGGACGGCGAAATCGCCCGGCACTTCACATTGTTCGAGGCGGTTGTAGCCGTGTTCGGAGAGCCAGACGATCAGCTTTTCGGGTTCGAGGGATTGGCCGGGGCGAAGGGTTCGCACCAACTCGCTGAGTTGCTTGCGCGAAGGGACGGACTGCATCAGCGCCTGAACCGGCGCGACCACGAGCGGCGACGCGGAGGACTGCTCGTTTCCGCCCGCATACCGCGAGAGAAGATTAAACCGATTCGCGACCTGTTCTTCACTCACCCGGCCAAGGCTGTTGCCCAGTTCGAGCGCGGGCAGCACATCAGGCCGCCGGCCATGAAAAAGTAGCATGTCGTCCGCAATATCATCGGCCTCGTCGATGTGCCCGCAGACAACCAGCAGCGGCCGGTTCAGCTCGCGTTCAAGGCTGCCCGTAACGGCGGCGAAGCTCGAGCCCCAGAGCCCAGAGGCAGTGGCCATGGATTGCACGCGCAGTGCCTCCGCCAGATCCTTCAAGGCGCGCGCAGCCACAAGCCGCCCGACGGCAGCGGGAGGGGTTCGTTTCATAGGTTGCAAATCGTAGGTCTATGAGGCAAGGCGGTAAAGCCGGCGGGCAGCACGCAGGCCAAAGAAAAAAACCGACCTGCGTTGCCGCCTGGCCGGTTTGTTTTTATCCGTTGAGGTGCGATTCGACGATTATCGCACGTTCCACTTGGTCATGTGGCTACCCGGATCCAGGAGCAGGGCAGAGTCGGCTTCTTCGATGAACTGGTCGGACTCATTGCGCTGGTTGCGGATGATCCGGTTCCAGTGTTCACCGGTGCATTTAGCGTCAACGGTGCCGATAGTGGGAAAACCGCAGGAGTAACCGGGCGTGTTGAGACAGCCCGTAAGGGACAGCATCGATCCCGCCAGCATCGCGCCGAAAAGCAGCTTTTTCATCGCTACATCCTCGTTGAAGAATCACAGGTGTATGGACCAACCAGCCTCAAGTTGCGAAGTCTAACGGGTCGGGGCGAGGTTTGTCAAAAAGAATTCGGCTCCCGCGCTGCAACACACACGCGAAGCACACCGTCGCCCTCTTGCCTCTCGCACAGCGGGGCGACGCCAAAATCAAGAAAGAATCGCATCACCCACGGCCGAAAATAATCAAAATTCCATTGACGCCCCCTCCGAGTGATGATAGTTTAATGTTAAGTATCAATGATCGGGAGGCGAGGCAGCAGGAGGGACCATCCAATGCTAGGAATCGTCCACCACCCAAAGCACCAAATCGCCACAACCCCCAGCCCACTCTCCGCGCATTTCTCAACGAATCAGCGTCGCCGTGGTCAGTCTTCTCCCCTCCTCCTCAAGTCTCCAGTCTCCCGTTTCATGGTCTCAAGTTCCCCTCCGTCGGAAAGGGGTGATTTGGGGGGCGCAAAGGGGGCGGTTATTTTTTTGGAGCCGTTCGGCCTAAACCCCTGTCAATGCTCAACTCCCAAATCCAATCTGGAAAAATAAAATCGCGCAGCGCGCGAAATACCAGAAAGCGCCCCCAGCTCGAAACCGCCTTGGCCCTTCGTCCTCGGTCCATTGTCAGCCATCGGGCCTTGGCCATTGCCTCTCCATCAAGCCTCACTCAGCACTTCCGGTCCGTCGTCGATCGTGTGTCGGTTGTGTGCCGATCGTGGTCCGTTTGTGCGTTGGTCGTGTGTCGATCATGCGTCGGTTATGTGCTGGTCATGTGTCGGTTGTGTGTCGGTTTTTTCCAACCCCGCGCCACGCTCACTTCCGGCCAACTAACTGGCCACAAACCACTTACGCAAACCCACCCAACCAAAACCGACACGCAACCCAATTGCGCGCACATTTACACCACCAATTCACAAAAACCGACACACCCTTGGTCATTGGAATTTGGTGCTTTGTTGGCCATTGGGC
>JBBRHH010000370.1:0-6326 GCA_038222915.1 Tepidisphaerales bacterium | reverse complement strand
GCATCGAAGGATGAAATCGTTGCGGCAGCTCAGGCGGCCAATGCCGAGGAATTCATTCTCAACCTGCCGCAGAAGTATGAAACGATCATCGGTGAACGCGGTGCGAGTTTATCGGGCGGCCAAAAGCAGCGGCTCGCGATTGCCCGGGCGATTCTGAAAAATGCCAGCGTGCTCATTCTTGACGAGCCCACGAGCGCCCTGGACGCGCAGACTGAGTCGCTCCTGATGGAAGCGTTGGATCGACTGATGAAGGACAAGACGACGTTTATCATCGCGCACCGTCTGTCGACCATCCGCCGGGCCGACCAGATTGTAGTCGTCGATCAGGGCCAGGTGGCCGAGATCGGAACACACCAGGAGTTGATGCAGCGTGAGGCGCTCTACAAACGCCTGCAC
The DNA here is from genome assembly GCA_038222915.1 of Tepidisphaerales bacterium. GTDB lineage: Bacteria > Planctomycetota > Phycisphaerae > Tepidisphaerales > Tepidisphaeraceae > JBBRHH01. Next base: position 5,930 of record JBBRHH010000370.1, on the reverse strand, counting down.
GATCTGCAGTGGGCGAAACAATCGGGCGCGCTGGCCTGAGTCTGGGAGCGGCTGTAGCCTTTGATGCGTGGAAATCGACGATCATCTTCAAAGCAATTGGCCGATTGGGCCGGCTGCGCCGCAGCTCGACGAACAGTGTGTGGACGTCTGGCTTGCCGATATTCGCGTTTCGCCTGACGAATTAGCGACCATGCGTCAGATTCTTTCAGCCGACGAATGCGACCGCGCCAACCGCTACAAGCGCCCCATCGACCAGCACAAGGCGGTCGTCACCCGCGCCACACTTCGCAGCCTTCTCAGTCGCTATCTCGGTCAATCGCCAACTTCCATCCAGTTCATCAGCAGCGATTCGGGCAAACCTTCCGTCGTCGAGCACAGTTCGGGAATTCGTTTCAATCTCTCCCACTCCGGGGACTATTGCGTCTATGCGATCGCCCGCGATCTGGAAGTTGGCGTCGACATCGAACAGATCCGCCCGGATTTTGATGGCCTGCCGATCGCCCGTCGATTTTTCGCGGCGTGCGAATCCGACGCGCTGGCCAACGCATCCGCTGAAGATCGGGCACGCCTCTTTTCGCAATACTGGACCTGCAAAGAGGCGTATGTGAAGGCAATTGGCAAAGGCTTGAGCTATGGCCTGGCCGATTTCGAAGTCACTGTGGGCGCCGAGCCAAAGATATTCGACAGCACCCGCATGGAAGTCGATGGCTGGACGCTTCGGGCTCTCGAACCACCCACCGGCTACGTGGCGGCGCTTGTCAGCCAAACCCCACTCAAAAACGTTCGATTGTTCAGCGTACATTGAATGCGCATCGTCTGTACTCGACTTGCGCGCTGGTCGCTCGTTACCTGCAGTTTCACCCCAATAATCGACATCTGGCGGAGGCGTGACTTTTGTTCTTGTTCATGCAGGGACGTTGAAAGTAACGCTCACCGGAGAATTCATGACAACGCTCACCGCGGAAGAACCAGTTGAATCCAGAACGCAATGCACCGAGAGTTTTATGACCAGTTGGGACGGCGCGCCCCTCTGTTACAGAGCATGGTTGCCGGCGACGCCTACCCGCCACGCCGTCATCCTTTTCCACCGAGGGCACGAACATTCTGGTCGGCTTGCGGAACTGGCCGAGGCGCTGAACCTCTACGACACCTCCATCTTCGCGTGGGACCAACGCGGCCACGGCAAGTCGCCCGGCGAGCGCGGTTATGCCGACAGCTTCACCACCATCGTCCGCGACATCGAATCATTCGTGCGGTTCATTTCGAATGAGCACGGCATAGCGATCGATGACATGGCCGTTATGGGCCATAGCGTCGGCGCGGTGGCCGTCGCGGCCTGGGTCCATGATTATGCGCCGCCCGTCCGCGCCATGGTGCTGGTGACGCCGGCATTTCGCATCAAGCTTTATGTGCCGCTTGCCCGGCCTGCCTTGCGCCTTCGAACCCATTTCGGCGGAAGGTCGTTCGTCAAAAACTATGTGAAGGCGAAGATGCTGACGCATGACCCGAAAGAGATCGAGGCGTATCAAAACGATCCCCTCATCTCGCGCAGCATCGCGACGAATATTCTTTTGGAGGTGCATGACATGTCCACACGATTGCTGGCCGACGCGGGAGCTATCAACACACCGACGCTTATCCTGAGCGCCGGCGCGGACTGGGTCGTCAAGAACAGCGCCCAGCGGCGGTTCTTCGATCGCCTGTCGTCGGACGTCAAGGAGATGATGGTTTACCCTGGCTTTCATCATGCGGTCCTGCATGAGGAAGGCCGTGAACGACCGATCGGCCGGATCAGGCATTTTCTCAGTGACGCGTTTGAACGTACAGCGTCTCGCACGTTTCAGTTGAACGCCGATCAGTCCGGCTACACGCAGCGCGAATATGCAGCGATGCAAAAACCGCTCACAAAATTCTGCCCACGAAGCATTGGCTTTCGAATTCTGCGCGCGGGCCTCGGAACCTTGTGCCGCCTCAGTGCCGGCGTTCGCGTGGGCTGGCGCACCGGTTTCGATTCCGGCCAATCACTCGACTATGTTTATCGCGACCAGCCCAACGGCATCACACCACTGGGCAGATTCATCGATCGCACCTATCTCAACACCATCGGATGGCGTGGCATTCGCGCCCGCAAGACCAATCTGCGCGAAGCATTGCTGGAAACCATCAACGCCGTCCAAGCGACTGGCGATTCGGTGCGGATTGTCGATATCGCATCGGGGCCGGGCCGGTATCTGCTGGAAACACTGGAAGGCCTGCGCGGCCAGGATGTGCGGGCGTTGCTGCGTGACCGCAGCGAGGGTGGATTGGACGAGGGGCGACAATTGGCGGCTGCAAAGAGCCTTGGTAACGTGGCGTATGATCAGGGCGACGCGTTCGATGCGGCATCCCTTTCAACAATCACGCCCCGGCCCAATATTGCCATCGTTTCAGGACTTTACGAACTGTTCCCGGAGAATGAGATGGTGCTGCGATCGCTGCATGGCCTCGGCGCTGTCGTACGGCCCGGTGGTTATCTGATCTACACGAATCAGCCATGGCATCCACAGGTGGAGATGATCGCCCGCGTATTGATCAACCGCGATCAAAAGCCGTGGATCATGCGCCGGCGCACGCAGGCCGAGATGGACCAGTTGGTGGCATCGGCCGGCTTTGAAAAGATTGGCATGCGCATCGACGACTTTGGCATCTTCACAGTGTCTGTGGCGCGCAGAATCGGGAGCACGCTGTGAGCCAGCTCTCCTGCATTGATCCAGTTGGTGTAACATCCACCGATCCGTCCGAAATGAGAATCCGGTGGCGCACTCTGACCATCTCATTGGCCTGGGCCACAGGCCTCTCGGTTCTGTTCTTCGCGGTCTATTGTTCGTGCAACGCAATCACGGCCGGCCGTCACGACGTCGGGCGTATCGCGATGGCCTGGGAACGATCCATTCCCTTCGTCCCGGCCATGATCATTCCGTACATGTCGATCGACCTGCTCTTCTTCGTTGCTCCGTTTCTCTGCAAAACGGCACAGGAGCGAACGAATCACGGCAAACGCGTCATCGCCGCGATCGCAATCGCCGGCGTCTGTTTTCTGCTGTTCCCCTTGCAGATCTCGTTTGTTCGGCCGGCGGTTTCCGGAACATTCGGCGGTATTTTCACGTTCCTCAATGGCTTCGATCGACCCTTCAACCTTGCGCCTTCCCTCCACATCGTCTTTCTGGTCCTGCTCTGGGGCGTGTACGTCCGGCGCATGCCGGGGGGGCCGGGATGGGCCATGCGGATCTGGCTCTGCCTGATTGGCGCGTCGACGTTATTCACCTACCAGCACCATGTGATTGATGTCGTCAGCGGTGCTGCGCTCGGACTGATTTGTGTTGGATTGTTTCCGGACGAAGGAGATGCACGGCCGACAAGACATCTTCGCATCGGCGCGCTCTACTCTCTCGCAAGCGGCCTCTGTTTCGGGCTGGCCCGGCTTGAATGGCCATGGGGCGCGGCTTGGCTGTGGCCGGCAGTGTCATCGGCGTTGATTGCCGCCGCGTACCTGGGTGCGGGTCCGCGCGTCTTCGGCAAAATTGATGGACGTCTCCGCTGGTTGAACCGGGCGCTGTTCGCACCGCATCTGATCGGCCTCTGGCTGTTCCATCGACTATCGATCAAGAGCCCATTCAACAAAGTGACGCCGGAACTGGTGATCGGCGGCCGATTGTCCAACCGACAGACGTTGGCGATGGTGGAAAGCGGCGTCGTTGCCGTATTGGATCTGACCGCCGAAGTTTCGGCCGGGCAGTGGGGGGCCAACGTTGCATATCGCAACATCCCGGTCCTCGATCTCATTGCGCCAACGGTGATTCAATTGCGTGACGCGGTTGACTTCATAGAGGTGCATCGGCCGCGTGGAACTGTCTATATTCACTGTGCGCTTGGGTATGGCCGAAGTGCCTGTGTGGCGGCCGCGTATCTGCTAATTCTGGATCTGACATTGACAGTCGACGGCGCGATTGCTGCCGTGCGCAAGGCCCGTCCTAAGGTCGCCATCAGTTCCGAAGCGATGCTTGCACTTCAGCGGTTCGCCGACCTGCGTCCGGCTCCTTCGCGATGCGTTGTGCGAGCAGCAGAATCAGTACACTGAACGCCATCACGGTTGGACCTTCGACGAAGGTCCAGCACGGAGGAAGGCCTGCGTTTTTGTCGACTACAAAGACAAGAATCGCGAACAAGATTCCCGCGAGCGCGAGATAGCGGATCACGGCGGCGTGGCGACGAACGTCGTGGGAGACGACCCAGTAGACCCCGCCATACATGACGTATCGGGCTGAGAGCGAGCGGGCCATGTAGAGCGTGATGGGTGCAGTTGGAAAATCCCCAAGCCCCAGCCAGCGATGGGCGATGTTCATCCATTCCGCGGGCATGAATACGGCGACGACCGCCAGCCCTGCGATGACGGCGCAGAGGCGCAGGATGTGTTTCAGCAGTCGCTCAGTTCCATTCATGGCTTGGCCGCCGAGGGTAGTCGGTTGTCGGCCGGGCCTCATTAGTCCTGCGGGATATTGGTGACTTTCGGGGTTTTGTTGGTTGCGGTGATCGCGGACCGATCCACCTGGAAAGCCACCCGTCGTTCCACGACTTTTTTGGGCAATGCGGTTCCCGCGTCGCGGAAACCCTGCAGAACCAGATAGCAGGTGAACGAATCGGAGCGCGTCGTGAGGAAGTTGCTCACGCGGTTGAGCAAGAGAAATTTCTCTTCATAGTCGCCGCGACTGTCATCCATTTTTCCGGTATTGAACGGTGAAAGATCGCCGTCGGCGTTGTTGGGTTCATTGTCCGCGCCGATGACTTTTGTCACGTAGTCCTGCACTTCCTTCACATTGTAAATGTCGAAGAGAGTGCGGAAGGGGCCGTTTTGTTCGCGATAGGTGACGATGGCCTGGACCAGGGCATTCGTGTCGGTTTGCGTGTTTGTCCACGGCAGGGCGGCAAGCACCTTCCACGGCGCGGTGTTGATATTGATCAGGCCATGCGCGGGTGCGAGGAGTTCTTTCGTGCCATTGGCCGCGGTCAGGCCGGTGTCATTTATGACTGCCTGGGGGGCCGTTGATGCGATGTAAGTGTTCGATGCCGAGTTGTAATACTGCGAGAACGAATGGTTCGGAAGATAATCGTCGCTCTGGTTGTTGATTACGGAGAAGTAGTCAAAGATCTTCTTTGCCCAGTCGTAGCAGGGGATGGACGTCACGCTGACGGTTGTCAGCGGATCAGCGGGCGCATCGTGCACCCGCAGGACGGTGGTGCCGTCCATTGCCGCGATGGCCGAGCGCCAGACTTCATCGTTGCTTCGATCCGTGCCGGGCCGATGAATGACGTAGACGTCCTCGACCTTGCCGCCGAGCTTTGTGAAGTGCACTTCGCCGACGCTGCTGTCGAAAACGATCTGATGGATGACGTTTCCAGGGATCAGCTTGATCTCGTACTTCCAATCGCTGGAGCAGTGATCAAAGGTCAGACGCTTGCAGGACCCATTTTCCCATAGGTAGGGCATACCGGAAATGCGGCGGGCATCGCAGTCGATGAAGCTGACCGTAATGGTTTCGGCCGTGCTCTTGCCCGAGGCAAACCAGAACGAATCGGTATGTACACCTGGTTCGCCCGGCGCCATGTAACGGTCGACGTCGCGGCCCTGGCAATTCACGAACTCAATGGCACCGCTGAACGTGGGCTGAACCGGAATGAAATACGCCTTGAGGGCGTTCTGATTGGTGGCGACCAGTTCTCCATGCACTTCGTTTTCGATATGGTAGATGCCGGGAATCGCCGGCTTGCACACCATCTCGGTGCGCTGCAATGGCTTGGCCCGGGCTGGATTAAAGCCGCCCTGGCTGCCGGCTGCGGGGACATCGGTTGTGGCGGTGCTATTGAAAGAACTGGTTGGTGCAAATCGACCGACG
>JBBRHH010000369.1:0-6353 GCA_038222915.1 Tepidisphaerales bacterium | reverse complement strand
GACGCGCTGTTGTTTTTAAATGGCGACCTCAGAAATTCAAGATGCGGCCGTTACACTGGGCACACCCTTGGCGATGAAGTTTCCACGGAAGACTGTATGGAAGCCAACCTCCAAAAGGTTGCCCTTGACGTCGACGGCCGCAAACTGCCCGCGGGCGTACGTTCGGCCTTGGTACTTATAAAGCTGGCCATTAATGCGCAGCCGCTGGAACTGAGTGCCATTCCCATCAGCAAGCTGGATCGTGGCGCTACCAGTGCCTTTGAACCCGTTCTTGCCTACACGTCGAAGGGGGCCATTCACCTGGATCTCACCCACGCCACTGTTCACGCTGCTGGGCGTAAGATTCGTCATGATAAGAATAAGATCGACGGTCGACTGCCTGGCGACGACATTTCCGATTCCAGTGAACTGAAACGTTGCAAAGTCCTTGATTGCCGGCAGACCCGACGGTTGTTGGCCTGGCTCGGCCAATTGCTTGGTGTAGATGCTTGCGAAGTTGGTATTGCCGTTAATCAGGCCCGCAAGGCTGAACGCCATATTATCCGCACGGGGCGTTCCCCAACCGGTCGGCAGGTCGTATCCCTTATACGCCGTGAACTGCTCAGGAATCGACGTCGTGTAACGAGGAATTGGGAACGGGCGACCTGGGAAATCCCGGCCGCTCTTGACGTCCGTGTAGTTCTGCGCGTAATGAATCTTGGCCGCGTTGTACGCCGCATTTGGAAGCTGATCTACGCCGAGTGTAGGCGCTGCCCCGTTTACGATTGCCTTCATCTGATTGGCAATAGCCGCTAAAACGCCCCAGGCCGCCGCGCCAAGCCCGCCACTCGCGGTCTGTACCCAGCCACCTGAACCAAGTCGATCAAGGACCGCCACGCCGGTCGCCGGGTCACCCAGAAAACTCACATCGCCGGCAGCGCGATGAATGATTGGAGCGCTTCCATTGGAAGGATTGATCCTGAACGGATCGACAGCACTCAAATCCTTGCCGTTGACGGTAACGCCGGCCTGATAAGGCGGCTGTTGAAAACCAGAGCCCGTATTGGCGTTGACTAGATTGCCAAAATGGCTGAAATCGCTGGTCGACTGAGAATAAGGGAATTCGGATATCCGAGTTCCGTTAGACGTTGTGTTAAGCGTTGTTTCACCGACTGACAGCACGTTGGGCGAAGACGCAGGATAATTTAGACGGCTGGGATCCTCGTTGTTGAACGGAGTTCCAGAAACAAATGCCCCCGCGTAGCGCGGCGTTGTTAACGGGTCCCTGGCCGAAGCGGGCGCGATATACGAAATCGAGGTGTGAGCAGGATCTGTGAAATGCGATTCCAGCGCTTTGACGTCAAAGTTAGTCCCATTTGGCGTGGCCGGCGTGTCCTCTGGAAAGCCGTTTGCCATGATAACCACATCGCCTTTGCCCTTCACCGCGTCCGATGCCATATCGACGCCGCTCATGTAGCTAAGCAGGTTGTCGTCGGTCTCAACGAGGTTGATCTGCGCCATGGGCAGCAACGCGTGGACCCATTCAACAACCATCGCAACGTTGGTGAGCATTTGAATGCCGACGACGCCAAAAGGCGCCAATTGAGTCGAAGGCGGCAGCGTCGTCGTCGTTAGAATTGTTGAAGTGAGATTGAATGATTTCGAAAATTCGTCCAGTTCCTTTTGAAGCACCAGATTGTCGTTGGTTGCAGTGCGGCCGATCGCCGGATCAACATTCGTGTCGGCGATCGCAACAATTCCAATCGTCTGACCCACGCCAAGGTTTTGAAACAGCGTTCGAAAGCGCGCGTCCTTCTTGAATCGCTGGTCCAGCTTGTCGAATCCGTATGCATGTTTGAGCTGGCTTGGCGTTAAGCCCGTGATCACACCGTCGCCATTTCCAGGCTGAATAATGGCCGCCGGCGCCATAATCCGCGGCAGGGCCACATGGGCGGTGGCAGCGCTCAGCAGGGTGCGCTGTTCCAGATTTTCGACGGTCATCGATGTGCGGGGATTGATCGAATCAGGTTGGTTCGGGCGGCGCATCAAAAAAACCTCCAGCGAGTGTGGGTGCAAGCGCACGGGCGAGAGCGCGGACACAGCGAACTCGATTATAAACCCCAAGCCGCATCGAAGGCAAGATGTGCCGTATTGAACGTAAGATAAATGCACGTACACGATTTACGGCGATCAAGCACTCATCAAATTCTAATACACGGCCGCTAAATAGCTCCCCTTGAAACAGAAAGTGGCCCGGTCCAAAGTGGTTGATGCTTAAAACAACTACCCTGGGAGCCAAGCCCGGGTACCCGCTTGCTGGTGTGGCAGTATTGTCCTGTACGGCGGCCAACACAAGCGGCTGCTGGAAATTTATCGCAAAGAGCCTGATCCGGCCGTGCGTCTGCGGGCTCATATCATCCTGCTGCTGGCCGATGGATACGCCTGGGCATTGATCACGGCGGTGTTGTTCTGCTCCACCGCCACCATCGCCCGCTGGAAAGAACACTTTGAATGCGGCGGGGTTGTGGCACTGCTGGAGGAAAGACGCGGCCGCAAGGAATCGGCCAGTGGTCCGCTGGGGATGTGGGCGGCCTGCGTGGTGCGCTGGGCATTGAAACTGCAACCCTCGTTCTTTGGTCTGATCCGCAGCCGCTGGTGCTGCGAAGCCCTGGTGCTGGTGCTCTTTGAGTCCTACCACGTGAAGGTCAGCCGCGAGACGGTGCGGCGATGGCTGCACAAGGAGCAGATCGTATGGCGGCGGCCACGCCCGGCACTCAGTCCCAAAGACCCGCAGCGCAAGCAGAAGCTGCGGGAACTGCGGGATTTTCTGGCGAAGTTGCCCTCGGACGAGGCGGCGGTCTTTCAGGATGAGGTGGACGTCAACAGCAATCCGAAGATCGGCTGCATGTGGATGCGCCAGGGAGAACAGGCCCGGGTGCTCACGCCCGGGACCAACCACAAGAAGTATCTGGCCGGGTCACTGGACTGGCGCAGCGGCAAGCTGGTGGCAACCCAGGGCAGCAAACGCAACGCGGCCTTGTTCGTCAGCCATCTGGATGACTTGCGAAGGCGGTATCGACACTGGAAAAAGATCCATGTGATCTGTGACAACGCTAAATTCCACACGGCCAAGGGTAGCAAGGTGGTCAAGGCATACCTGGAAAAGTGGGGGCACCGGGTCGTGCTGCATTATCTGCCGTCCTATTCGCCAGACGCCAACCCCATCGAGCGGGTGTGGTGGCGAATGCACGAGAAGGTGACGCGCAACCACCGTTGTCTGGACTTGGAGAGTCTTTTGGGGATGGTCTTCGATTGGCTCGACGAACAGCGGACATTCAGTAGAAAATGCCGCTACTATGCAAAGGCCGAGACCGGATGACGCACTTTCGGTATTTGGTGGAGGTATTTAGGCGACCTTGGTTATAGCCGCAGCGCCCTGTCCGGTCGGGTAAGGCTGCACTTGCTGCCGCCATTTTGTCCGCAGCACAACAGGATCGAGCGTGTGTGGCTGGATCTGCATGCGAATGTGACGCGGAATCACACCTGTGTCAGCATGGAACAACTGATGCGGGAGGTGGTCAACTACCTTGTTGCCTACAACCGAGACATCCGCATCGCACTGGGGAAGGCGGCATGATGGATTGTTTATGGATACACTGATTACGCAGGGTTATTTAGCTATTGCTTAAGATCGACCGGAAGTAATGCACGAATCTTCGGGATCAATTCGCTCTGTGGTATCAGGATCGTCAAAATCGCGTTCTCACACGTACACTGCAACAGCATGCGCCCGTTTGATAGATAAGCGATTTTCGCGACAGATATTATAACAGGTTCCCTTCCGGCTATAGACACTTGACCTTGTCCTAAACATATGGATTTTGACCGTCTACTTATTGCGTAGCTCACAAAAATGGAAACAACGAAGAGAACGAAGATCGCAGATATGGCGAGGAGAAAACGGTGTGCCTGTTGGCCGGCCCCTTCGATGCAAAGTCCTTGACCTATGACTATGAGGGCTGAAACGATGCCTATAACTACTAGCAGTCGCAGTAGCGGGCCCTTCGGTAACAGAAACCGTAGATGAGATAGTGGGCTGAGACTAACCGCCTCTCCTTGCCAGCATTTGGCTTGCCAGCTAACCGAATTGTTCTTGATGTTCATGCTGATTGTCCCGCTAAACATCATTTCGAAGTATTGGAAAAGGGGACATTCATAATAAACGGCGGGAGGAACATTTAGGAAACGGGGATAAGTAGGGATACTTACATATTTCACTTTGGCCGCAGTTTATCGCCAGATTTTCGATCAACCATTCAACGCATTTTACCACATCCTTGCGCCCCCGCCATTCCCCTTCACCCCGCTCCACTCGCACCGCCCGGCCAGCATCATCTTCCCCTCAACACCAGCGTCAACAAATCCGCCGACCACCGGCCTTCGAAAAAGCCGTCCCCAAAAACTCTCGCGCTTCCAATCCCCGCAAACGATTCCACGCCATCAACCAGCGTCGCGTCGTAGCGCCGTTGCGTGAGATCATGCTGCCACCCCATCCGCGCCCATCAGCGAAATCCGCGGTCAACCTCCGCAAAAAGAATCCCAAAAGCCTACCAGTTGGCATTTGACAATTGACAATCACCTAACAGCCGGCGTACAATCCCACCAGCAGAAGCGACCCAAACCGGCCGCTCCGCCGCCGCCAACAGGGTTGCCGGCAAATCATCAGGAAGGGGTCCGCCATGCCCACCCAAAATCCGCACACCCGCCATCATCCAAAATCGCACTCCCAATCCGCGCTTTCCACTCAAAAATCTACATCCCCCTCGTCCCCTCCATACCTCTCTTCCACCCAGGTCGAAAGGTGGTCGGTTAGTGGTCGATTGCTAGTCGGTCACAGGTCGGTTGGTGGTCGGTTAGTGGTCGGTTCTAAACGGCCAGTCACCACCCGCGCCTCATCCCAATCATCGTCCAAACAAGCACTTGCGAAAAACAACCTCCAGGAAACCGACGCCCTACACGATTGCGCGCATTTTCTCCACCACTCAGCACCCACCACTCAGTCCTCGGCACTCCGTCGGAAAGGGGCGATTGCAGGGTCAAAACGGGGAGATTTTCCGTCGCTCTGGGGCGATTCGAGGGAGGTTGGAGGCCCCCTTCGATACCGCTTTGGGGTCGGTTTTTCGAGCAGAAAGACAACCGTCGATTGTTCGCAACTCTCTTTTCAAAAACGGTCTTACATCCGATCGACCCAACACCACTCGCACCCAAACACAATTTTTGCGCGCATTTCACAGCCACCCCCAAGGTCCGCCGCCCTCCAAAGTGCGCACCCCCTCCATCTGCGCCACTGGCTCAAAAACTGTCAACCCACCCCTCACCCCTCCAGAATAACCAACGCCCGCGAAGGAAACCAGACGCGACCGCTGAACCTCACCAATTCTGACAAAAATGCGTCGGCCGTCCCACGGCATGACTGCATTTTTTTTAACTCGGCTCATTCACGTCTCATCTTTCAAAGTTATCTAGATTTCGATTCTGCTTGCTTCGTCCCTTGCTCCCACAACAGGAAAATACAGCACATGAGCCAGAACCACACCGTACAGGCGAGGCCGCGTCGACTGACCGCTAGTGCTTCCCTACTCCGCAAGCCCCTTCAGTTGGCCATCGCAACATGGGTCGAAGATCTTGAAGACCGAAAACTCTTCGCTGGCTATGGCGATGACAATCACCGCTTGAGTCCCCCGCCGCCGCCCGTCATCAACATCGCGCCGCCAATCGCGCTTGTCCAGGTTGGTACTCTGACCAATGTTTCCGCGAGCGACGGGTCATTTACCGACAAGGTGCGGGTTACGTGGACAGCGGCGGCCAACGCCGACCATTACCGGATCTATCGCAGCACGCAAAACAATCTCAGTTCGGCGCGGAGCATCGGCGGGAGCGATGGGACGACGTACGATGACAATTCTGCTGCGCGCGGGACGACTTACTATTATTGGGTTCAGGGCCTGCGCGGTTCGCGCTCCACGGGGCCGCTGAGTCAAAGTGATGCTGGAAGCCGGGCGCTTCCGACGCCGGTTGCGCCAACTATTGGATCGTTGCTGACCGACCCGACCTCGGTGATCGCCGGCAATTATCGGTTTGTCACGCTGCGAGTTGACGGCGTTAAAGATCCGAATGGCCTGCCGGTGAGCGTGTCGTTCTATCAGGAAACCAACGGCATTCCGGGCCTGCAGGTGGGATCTGATACGAAAATACAAAATGGCAACTTTGGCGACAATGGATTCAGGACCTACGTCCAGACGAAAAACCTGCCGATTGGCATCAATACGTTCTATGCGCAGGCGACCGATACATCGCCGAACGATCCGCCGAGC
>JBBRHH010000368.1:0-6379 GCA_038222915.1 Tepidisphaerales bacterium | reverse complement strand
TTGCAGAGGTAGACGTCGATGCTGCTGCCGCTGCTGATCGCTTTGACCACGCAGGAGGTGGGGACATCGGGGATGGAGTCGGCGGATTCGATGACCTGATAGGCGGGTGTGGGGAGGCCGGCCTTTTTCCAGGCGAGCTTTGTTTTGAGCTTGTCCATGCCGAGGCGGGAGGCTTTTGAGCCGCTGCCCACGAAGGCGAGTTTTCGTTCTTCGAGTATTTCCTGGAGCTCGCCCGATTCGCCGAACTGGCCGTGCAGGACTGGGAAGATAACGTCGGCGGGATGGTCGAGGCCGGCAAGGTCGGTGGGGGAGATGTCGGAGGGGAAGACTTCGTGTCCCATCGATCGAAGCGCTTTGATGACGGCTTCGCCGGAAACGAGGCTGACTGCGCGTTCGTCGCTGGGGCCGCCGTAGAGGACTGTAATGTTCATGGGCACTTCTCAGTCATGAATCTACAGCGCGATCATCTCCAGATCTGGACTTCGCTTTCGAGCTCGATTTCGTTTTTCTCGGCCACTTTCTCGCGGACGATGCGGATGAGTTTCAATACGTCGTCGGCGGTGCAGCCGGGATGGGCGATGATGAAGTTGGCGTGCTTGTCGCTGATCTCTGCGCCGCCGATGCGAAATCCCTTGAGGCCGGCCTGGTCAATGAGTGCGCCGGCGCTGAGGCCTCTTGGATTTTTGAAGATGCAGCCGGCGTTCTTGGTGTTGAGCGGCTGGCTGTTGCGCTTATACATCCAGATTTCCTTGACCTTGCGCATAATGCGATCGGGGTCGTCCTCTTCAAGTTCCAAGTGCGCGCCGAGGATAAACTTGGCGGATATATTGGTGGAGCGATAGTCGAAGACCAAATCGTCTTTGGTGCGTTCGAAGACCATGCCGCGGGCGTCCATGGCGGTGACGCGGGTAACACGTGCGCCGATGTCGCCGAACTTGCCGCCGGCGTTCATCCGGATGCCGCCACCCACGGTGCCGGGGATGCCGGCGAGGCATTCGAGGCCGGATAGGCCCTGGCGGACGGTGCGGAGTAACAGTTTCTGCATGTCGACGCCTGCACCGACTTCGACGCCGTTTTCGTCGAGTTTTACCCGACGCCAGAAGTCTTCGCTGAGGCGGAAGACTGCGCCGTCGACGCCTTTGTCGGAAACGAGGAGGTTTGCGCCGAGGCCGAGGACGTAGACGGGAATTTCGTTTTCGATGCAGCGGACGGCGGCGGCCTGGAGTTCTTCGACAGAACGTGGAGTGATGAGCCAGCGTGCGGGGCCGCCGATTTTGAACCAGGTGTGGCGGGCGAGGGGCGCATCTTCAGCGACGATTTCTTCGAGGCCGGAGAAGCTATTTGCAATGCGCATCATGGGTGCTGACACCGCCGGGGGTTCGAGCGTTAGGACACATGTGGGATTTTGCGCGGAATCGGTTGATGCGGCAACCGCTGGCGGGTCAATCTTTGAGTTTCGTTCTTTTATGCTTCGACGAGTTGGTGCGCCACTTGCCATATGTTTCCCGCTCCCATGGTTACGACGAGGTCTCCGACCCGCGATTCGCTTTTCAGCAATTTGACGATTTCTTCATGCGACGGCACATGCCGCGCGTGTTGTCCGTTGGCATTAACGCGCGCGACGAGGTCGGCGGCAGAGATGCTGCGGCGGTCCTGTTCGCTATCCCGCACCGAGTAGATGTCGGCGATGACGGTCTCATCGGCAAGCTCGAAACAGGTTGCAAACTCGTTGATGAGCAGACGCGTGCGGCTATGCTGATGCGGTTGGAAGACACAGATCAAACGGGCGGGGTTGTAGCGCTGGCGGAGGGCCTTGAGCGTGGTGAGAATCTCGGTGGGGTGATGGGCGTAGTCGTCGACCACGATCGCGCCGTTGTGGGAACCGATCTCACTCATGCGGCGTTCCACGCCGGTGAAATGGGAGAGGGCGTCGGCGGCATGCTCGGGTTTAACACCGCAGGCGGCGCAGGCGGCGAGGGCCATGGTGGCATTGGCGAGGTTGTGGAGCCCGGCGACCGATAACCGGAGTTTGGCGACGGGCCGGCCTTCGAAGAAGACGGTTCCGGTGGGGCAGCCGTTGGCGAGGCCGGTGTAGTGCGTGGTCCAGGTGGCGTCGTGCGCCTCGGGAAGGATACAGGTGCCGGTGATGGTGACGGTTTCGACGGTTGCATCGAGGCCAGCGACGACGCTTATTGAATTGAGGTCACAGGCGTTGATGAGGATGAGGCCATCCCCGGGGACGCGGCGGGCGAAGTCGTGGAATGACTGGCGAATTTCGGAGATGCCGCCCGGATAGCAGTCGAGGTGGTCTTCCTCGATGTTGGTGATGATAGCGATGCGGGGGCGGAGGTTGTGGAAGCTGCGATCGAACTCGCAGGCCTCGACGACGAAGGCCTTGCCTGCACCGGAGTGGCTGGAGCCGCCGAGTTGCGGGACGTGGCCGCCGATAACATAGCTGGGATCCGCGCCGCATTCAGTGAGTGCGAAGCTGGCCATAGCCGAGGTGGTGCTTTTGCCATGGGTGCCGGCAACGGCGACGCCAAGGCGTTCGGCCATGACTTCGCCGAGGAGCTGGGCGTATTTCAAGTGGGGGAGGCCGAGCTCGCGGGCGGTGAGAAATTCGGGATTGGAGTCGGGTACGGCGGCGGTGCGGACGACGAGATCGACGGTCTTGGAAAGAAGTTCTCCGCGTTGCTCGCGGCTGATGCGCACTCCAGCGCGTTGCAGATCGAGTGTCTGTTGATTCGGTGAGGGGTCGGATCCGGTCACAGTCGCACCGGCGTCCAGTAGCATTCGGGCCAGGCCGCTCATTCCCGAGCCGCCAACTCCGATAAAATGCACGGTACGCCCGGCAAAACGACTGGCCGAGTGCGACTCCATTCGCAACTCGCTTCCGGTAAGCGTCATGTGAAGCGGCATGTTACACACGGTGGCGAGAGAGTCAATCATAGGAGGTGGTGATTTGACGTGGAAAATCTGGAATTGTGGCGGCTGAACGAATATCGGGTGGAAGGGGGGCTTGATTATAGTTTTCGGAGAATGGAGAGGGGTCGATGGCAGTTAGAGCAAGCGGCGTTCGAACTATTAAGCAGATTGGCAAAACGCGCTCCCATCATCACCGAGTCAATAGACCAATAGAGGTCCAAGCTCATTGTCCCATTCCGCACTTTCCAAACTATATCCCTCCAGAAACACTTGCACCCAACCCCCAACCACCAGAAACTCTGTCCAACTCAAGACAAGGTAGGAAATTCATGGCAGCCACAACTCCGCTTAAATCTCTCCCGGCCTACATCGCACTTCAGGATCACTACGACCACGTGAAGAACGTGCACTTGCGTGATCTGTTCCAGATTGATCCTTCGCGCGGTCAGCGTCTTGCCCTGGAGGCGGAGGGGATTTACTTCGACTATTCAAAGCATCGCATTACCGATGAGACCCTCGGCTTCCTGGTTCAACTGGCCGAACAGTCCGGCCTTCGCGATCGCATTGAGGCCATGTTCCGTGGCGAGCGGATCAATGTCACCGAAAATCGACCCGTGCTGCATGTCGCCCTTCGCGCGCCGGCCGGCAGCACAATTCTTGTCGATGGGAAAAACGTTGTTGATGAAGTGCAGGCCGTGCTTGCCCAGATGAGCGCCTTCTCCAACCGGATCCGCAGCGGCGAATGGCTTGGCTACACCGGAAAGCCGATTCGCAACATCGTCAACGTCGGCATAGGCGGTTCCGACCTCGGCCCCGTCATGGCTTATGAAGCACTCCGCCATTACAGCAAGCGCAATCTCAACTTCTATTTCGTTTCCAACGTTGACAGCACCGATTTTGTCGAAGCCACCAGCGACCTCGATCCGGCCGAAACCCTCTTCATCATCGCGTCCAAAACGTTCACAACGCTCGAAACGATGACCAACGCGCAGTCCGCGCGCGAATGGTTTCTCAAGACCGCCAGGGATGAAAGCGCGATTGCAAAGCACTTCGTTGCCGTCTCCACCAATGCCGCCGAGGTGAAGAAATTTGGCATCGATACACAGAATATGTTTGGCTTCTGGGACTGGGTGGGGGGCCGCTACTCCATGTGCTCGGCCATCGGCCTCTCCACCATGGTCGCGATCGGGCCGGATAACTTCCGTGAATTGCTCGGCGGCTTCCACGCCATCGACGAGCATTTCCGCCACATGCCGTTTGAGAAAAATATCCCGGTGCTCATGGGGTTATTGGCGGTGTGGTACAATGACTTCTTTGGCGGCCAGACCGTCGCCGTCCTTCCTTACGAGCAATACCTCAAGCGCTTCCCGGCCTCTCTCCAGCAGCTCACCATGGAGAGCAACGGCAAGCAGGTGACGCTGGATGGGCGAAAGGTGGATTACGAGACCGGCCAAATTTTCTGGGGCGAACCCGGCACCAACGGCCAGCACTCGTTCTATCAATTGATCCACCAGGGCACCAAGCTGATCCCGTGCGATTTCGTCGGTTTTTGCAACTCGCTCAACGCATTGCGCGACCACCACGAAATCCTGATGGCCAATGTGTTCGCCCAGGCCGAGGCACTCGCGTTTGGGAAAACCGCGGACCAGCTTAAAGCAGAAAAGGTCCCGGCCGAGCTGATCCCGCACCGCACATTTGAAGGAAATCGCCCGTCAACAGTGCTGCTGGCCGACCGTCTCACCCCGGCCACGCTCGGCAAGCTGGTCGCCCTCTACGAACACAGCGTTTTCACCCAGGGCGCGATCTGGCAGATTGATTCGTTCGATCAATGGGGCGTCGAACTGGGAAAAGTGCTGGCCAAAAAGATCGTGCCGGAACTGGAAGACGCGTCCGAACCCAAGCTGGAGCACGACAGTTCGACCAACACCCTGATCCGCCGATTCCGCGCAAACCGCACTACTTAAAGGTGCGACCTGCGCGAGCGGAAAAAAACGGAGGAGGTAGGATTCGAACCCACGAGACCCTTGCGGGCCTACTGGTTTTCAAGACCAGCGCATTCAACCGCTCTGCCACTCCTCCGAGTCGGGCCCGATTTTACATGCTCATTTGAACGGGGTCAAAGTGCATTTTCGGCTGGCTCATCTTCCTTATCGGCTATTGTCGCCTGCGCTTTAAGTTGCGTCTGATAACAGGAACGCCACTGGAAAATCCGCCAGCAGGTTAGACAACTGACCATTGGCGGTCACGCGCTGGTCGGTCAAAACATTCGTCCAGGATCTCATACCGGCGGGCAGTGCTAGTTGAGTGTCGCGCCAACCGGCCTCGTTCTGTTTTAGGGTAAGTCTGGGAACGACGATGAGCGCGTTTTGATTCGCGTGTGTTCGGAGGAATGCGAAGACATTGTCGCGCCGGGTTCCGGAGGCGGCGATCGGGGTGTAGTCGCCGGTCGTGAAGAGCCCGGGATGATCTCGGCGGCAGGTGAGAGCTCGCCAGGTCAGGAAGAGCTTGATTCGGCCATCGTTCATGTTTTCCAACAGTTGGTGTAGAAGGCGCGACCGACCTTGGTTCGATCGCCATTCTGCCTTCAGATCCTGCAGGAGCCGATCGGGCAGGGCGTAGGCGACTGGTCGGCGATTGTCCGGATCAACGAGGCTGAAGTCCCACAGTTCAGTGCCTTGATACGTGTCGGGAACGCCGGGGGCGGTGAGGCGTAGCAGGGTTTGCGAGAGCGAATTGATTGGGCCGGCGCGGCTGATTTTGGTGTGGAATGGACAGAAGTCGGCGAGGAAGTTCATACCGGTGTTCTCGTCGCAAATGCGTGCGACGAATTGCTCGACTGCCTCCTCATACTTCGCGTCTGGATCGAGCCAACTGGAATTGACTTTGGCCTCGCGAATCGCCTTGACCATGTACTCCTGAACGCGTTTAACGAAGGTGTCTCTCTCGGCCGGACCAGACAGCTCCAGCGGCCACGCGCCGACCAATGTCTGGTAGAGAAGGTACTCTTCATTGGGCGTTGGGGCGGGTTTGCCGGCGACGTTTCCAAGGTGTTGGCGGTTGAGATCCTGCCAGTGAGTGGCGTGAGATATCCATTCTTCGGGAATTTCTGAGAGAGCATTGATGCGTGCCCGGACATCTTCACTGCGCTCTTTGAGAAGATGCTGGGGTACGCGAACCATCTGGGCCTTTTTGCAGAACAGACCGGATCGCATGGCGAGGCTCTTGGCAACGTGCCGCAGGCCTTTACGCACCTGGCGCTGATCAGCGCCGCATACAATCTTGACCTGGCGCTGAGCGGCCGACGGTGTTGATTGTGTGCGCTCGGCGAAGTGCACGGCCAGCAACCGGTCTATGTCGCGTGTTCCAGTTGAAGGTTTTCTTTCACGTCCTGGGCCTTCCATACATCCGGCAGGAACTGATCCAGTTCGCTCATCGGCGTGCTGGCGATTTTGGC
>JBBRHH010000367.1:0-6384 GCA_038222915.1 Tepidisphaerales bacterium | reverse complement strand
GACCTTCGCCAGCAGTTGATCCCCGGTCATCCGATGCGCAGCATCATGCGGGCAGGCGTTCACACACCTCGGCAACGGCTTTTCCCGTTCACCCTCCGCGTCGCACTGGTCGCAGGTGGCCGCCTTTGGCCGCGCGATCTTCTGCGTCTCCGTCGGGTTATCGGGGTTGGCGCTTTCCATCTGATCGTTGAGGTTTGGGAGCATCCAGATGTTGCCATAAGGGCAGTTGCTGGCGCAGAGGCCGCAGCCGATGCAGTGGTCTTCGATGATGATCTGCTGGTGCTTGCCGCGGTGGATGGCGTCCACGGGGCAGCCGATCATGCAGTAGGCGTCCTTGCAGGAACGGCAAGACGTGGCGATGAGGTGATCGCCGCCAAAGCGCAGGCCGTCGCGGAGCAGTCGGGTGATGGGCAGGCCGTGCGATTCGGTGCCATGTTCCTGCACGCAGGCCTTGGTGCATTCGTCGCAGCGGGTGCATTTGTCGAGGTCGAGCACCAGGAGCGATTGGCCCTGGTAGAGGCCCTGCTTGACGTATTCGCGCATCAGCGCGCCGCCGATGCCGACGACAGCCGTGTCGACATCGCCGCGCAGGCGCGTGAGCGAAACCTCGACCAGTCGGCGGCGGACAATGGGAAACTGGAGCATCATCTCCAGAAAATCATTTCGGCCGACGCGCGCAAGCTCGAGATGGTCCATCGCGGTGCAGGTGGCGGAGCGCTGCCCGGCCGGGACGGCGGAGGAAAGATTATCGCCGGCGGCGCTGAGTGCTTCAGCGAGAAATCGATCGACTTCCTCGGCCGGTTTCATAGCGTCATCAGGGGAGACGGCAAGCAGGCCGATCTCGCCAATCACGCTGCCGGCGCTGCGGTAAATGACCGTGGCTTCCTTACCAAACTGGCTGATGCCAACGCGCACATGGCCAAGGCGAACAAGATAAAAAGCGTCGGCCCAGTCGCCCTGCTCGAAGATGGTCTGTCCCGGATTGACACGAACGAAGGTAAGCCGCGACTGGAGAAACTCGACACACTTCTTGTATTCGTCGGCCGGAAGGTCTTTGAAAAGCTCAGCGCTGCGAAGCACCAGGCCAATGGCGCGCTTGCGGTAAATTTTTTCGAAACGGTCGCGCTGCGTGGGCGATCGCATGATGCGGTCAAGCACATTCCGGCGGACTTCCCAGACCTCCCCGTCTTCAAGCGCCACAACTTCGGCCGATCGCGGCGTGCCGCTCAGACACGTCATCTCCCCCACCCCCACGTCGGCGGCGGTGACTTTCCACGGCTCAGGAGCCTTGACGGGTTCGGCCCGCTTCTTATCCCCAGGCTTGGCCTTCTCCTTGCCGGCGATGACATTGAACGAGCCGCTCTTGATGACAAACGCGGTGTTGCCAGGTTCGCCCTGGTGGCACAGAAAATCGCCAGGCTTAACGCGGCGCCGAACAACCAGCCCTTCCTGCCAGAAAAGAAATTTCGGCGGAACGCCCGCAAACAGCGAATCGCGCATCAGCTCTTCGGCGGGAATAATCTCCACGTTGCGCGCACCCTGCGGCAGCTTCACCTTGCCAACAGGTTTAAACGTGATGGCCGACGTCGGACACGACACCATGCATTCGCCACACTGAACGCAACTGGAGTCGCCCATCGGGTCGTTCAAGTCGAACCCGATGCCGGCGCTTTTCCCTTTCCCAGTGCGGCCGATGACGTGGTTTTCCTGCACCTCATCACAGGCGCGGGAACAGCGGTCGCAAAGGATGCACGCGCTGTGATCGACGAGAAAAACCGACGACGATGCGTCGAGCGATTGGCCTGGGTGCGGTGCAACCGCGAGGACGTCCAGTTTGAATCGCGAGCCCTTAAGCCCGCACGCGTCAGAGAGTTGCTGCAGTTCGTTAAACGGTGCAAGATCGGCCGCGGGCGCAGGCAGCGGCGCAGGCTTTAAATGCTCGGCCGTAAGCAGCTCAGTCATAACCCCAACAGCGCGCCGCACACGCTCGCCATCCTCGCCAGGCCCGTTCATGGTGAAGACTTCCATCCCGGCCTTCACCTGATGCTGGCACGCAGGAAGTAGCTTGCGCTCCGGAGCACGCTTGCCCCGCTTCTGGCCATAAATCTGCACCACGCACATCCGGCAAACCGCGACCGGCGTCATGTGCGGCTGATGACAAAGAACCGGAATGGCGATCTTCCCATCATCCCCGGCCAGCTTCAGAGCCGCATCGTAAATCGTCGTATAGCGCGGAGTAGTCCGGCCATCAATATCAAGCACGACATTCCCCTGCGCATCCTTAAGCGGTTCGGCCAGCGGCACCGTAATCGGCTTCCCGTCAATCTGCAGCGTGACGTTCTTGCCGTAGTCAGATTCAGTCGGCGAATCCAGACGCACAAGCTGCCCGTTGATATCGCGGCTGAACAGGCCTTCGTCATCGTCATCGCGAGCCGCAAGTGCGACAGGTGCGTCTTCGGTTGCCATCAGACGACCTCCTGGACTTCAGGTTGCGCCGGCGGCTGGGCCGACACCGGTTCAGCGGGAGCCGACGGTCGCGCAGGCTTGGCGGCGTTGGTGTATCGCGCAATGTCGTTGGGAAAATAGTTGACGACAGTGCGAAGCGGCCAGGGCACAGCCCGACCCAGGCCGCAAATCGAGGTAAGCATCATGACGTCGCCAAGCTCATTGGTCAGCGGCAGCAGTTCCTCCGCCCAGCGTTTGGCGTCGATGTTCCCCTTCATCAGATTCTCGCCAAGGGCGGCGAGCTTTTGCGATCCGATGCGGCACGGAACGCACTTGCCGCACGATTCGTTGCTGAAAAACTGAATCGAATTGACGGCCTGCGCAAGCATGTCCCGGCCTTCGGCATAAACCACCATGCCCGCACCGAGCGATTGCGACGGGCTAAGCGCACGGAAGACGTCGAGTTCTAATTCAAGGTCGAGGATGTCCAGCTCGGTGGCGGCGGGATCAAAGCCACGTCGCTTGGCGATGTTCTGCCACACTTCGTTCTTGAGATACCGCTCGGGAAGGCCGGCGGCAGTGGTCAGCTTGGCGGGGATAAATCCGCCCGAAGGGCCCGACGGCGCAAGCGCCTTCAGCGGCTTGTCACCAAGCATCCCCTGGCAATAGTCATCCCCGCAAATGAGCTCGCGCAGCGTCATCCCCATCGGCACTTCATAAACGCCAGGCCGTTTCACGTCGCCGGAGATGGAGAAGAATCGCCGGCCCTGCCAGCCATTCGCGCCAAGCTCAGCGTAAGTCTTTCCGCCTTTGAGAATGATGTACGGAACCCACGCGTAAGTCTCGACATTGCTCACAAGCGTCGGCCGATCATCCAGCCCGTTGGTTTCCAATTTCGGCGGCAGATTGCGCGGCTCGGCCCGGCGATCGGAAATCGCTTCAATGAGTGCACTCTGTTCGCCACAGATATATCCGCCAGGGCTGACGAACACGGAAAGATTAAACGGCCGCCCAAGGGCGCTCGCGACAGGTCCGCAGAATCCCAGCGATTCAGCCCGTTTGATTTCCTGGCGGCAGGCCCGGATCTGTTCCTGATACTCATGCCGAATGTAAATAAAGCCCTGCGTGGCCTCTGTGAACAGGCCCGCCAGTATCACGCTTTCGACAATCAGATGCGGCGTGCGGAGCAGAAGCTCCCGGTCCTTAAAAGTACCCGGCTCGCTTTCATCCCCGTTGACGACAATAAACGCCCGGTCATCAGTCCGCCGGCGTCGCGCAGTGCGAACAGCATCGCGCACGTCGCGCCATTTTTGCGAGGCCGGCATGCCCGCGCCACCCATGCCGCGAAGGTTGGCGTGCGACTTGTCGATCTCATCCAGCAGCGGATCAGACCACCCGCCAATCTCCGGCCCGGCCGCCCATCCATCATCCGTCTGCCAAGCCCGAACCGCGTCCGCAATCTGCCGGTCCAGCGAAGCATCGATCGGAGCCCGGCGCTCAACAATGTTGTTGAACTGCTCCAGCTTCCCACGGTTCCACCCCGGCTTGCCCGACAAAATATGCGTGGCCTTGGTAATCGAGGCCGACCGCGCCGCGACGGCCTTCTGCACCGCCGCGTAATCCGGCTTGCCTTCCGTATACGGATCGACAGTCCAGTTCTGCGCGCTGTAAGGCTGGTCGGAGTCCTTCTCAGATTTCGGCACCATCTTCTTCTGATAGGCCGCAATGACTTTCTTGAGATAGTCGGCCGAATGCCCCAGGAAATACCGGTCGCTGTCAGAAGCGTCGTGCGTCGTTTGTTCCTTCTGGCCCGGAGCAATTTCTTCTTCAGTAACGGCCTCCGCCGCCTTGTGAAGGCTGACGCACGCGGCCGGTGCGCGATCGCATCTTCCCAGACACGACACGCCCTCAACATGAACATTCTCGCCGGCAAGCTGGCTGATCTCGCTCAGGATCTTCGCCGACCCGGCCAGATTGCAGGCCATGTCTCGGCACACCCGAACAGTAAGATCCGGCGCAGGCTCAAGTCGAAAGTGCGGAAAGAAACTCGCCACCGCCTGCAATCGATAAAGCGGAATCCCCGACTGCTGTGAATATTGCTGCAACTCTTCCCGATTGAGATAGCCGTAACGGGCCTGAATGCGATGCAGCGTAGGAACAATCTGCGGCTGATAGATCGGAAGTGCGGTCGGATTCATAGGCTGATCCGGGAGCGAAGCACTGGACGATGCGAAGGCGGTTGCGTACCGGGGCGGATGTTACAGCACCCGGTAGCATGAGTCGAGCGCTCGCTCGGCTCGGATCGAAGCCGCAACTCGCCCACAAGCGCCCCAACATTCGATTGGTGCCCCGACGTAACCTCCAACGAAAAGTCTCCTCCATTCACTTCAACTCACGCTCCGAAATTGAGGCCGGCTCGCTTGTTTATGGCTGAGCTTGTCCGTATGGTGATTATCGGACTCATCTACTTGCCGCAGGACATCCTGCGGTTCACTTCTGGAGATGAAATGACAACTGCTAAAACACGCGGGCGGCGAACGGTTCTCTCTTGCATCGCCCTCGCCTCCCTGGCGATTGCGCCCACCCTTCGAGCGGCAGAGTACAACGTTCTGGACCTCGGAACCCTTGGCGGCCTGAACAGCTTTCCCGGCATCGCCGGCACCGTAAACGCGTCCGGCCAGGTCGTTGGCGGCGCAAACCTGTTGAACAGCGGAGACGTCACCGCATTCCGCACATCGGCCAACACGCCCATCCAGCCCGCCGACAATCTCGACACCACTGGCATCACCACCAGCGGCGCTCAGGCCGTCAACGACGCCGGGCAGGCCGTCGGTTCATTCTCGTACACCGGAAATTCCGTGCAGCACGCCTTCCGCACAGCGCCCAATGGCCAGGTCGACGCTTCAACCGATCTGAGCACGCTCGGCGGCGCCACCAGCGCTGCGCTCGGAATCAACGCAACTGCGCAAGTTGTCGGCTATTCAGACAACGCCGACGGCGCGAGCCACGCCTTCCGCACCGACCCGGGCGGCGTCATCTCCGCTGCAAATGATCTGGGCACACTGGGCGGCTCAGCCAGTCTTGCCTACAGTATCAACACCTCCGGCCAAGCCACCGGCTCCTCCTACCTCGACGGGGACCAGACGTCTCACGCTTTTCTCACCGCCGCGAACGGCGTCATCCTGCCCGAATCCGATCTGGGCACCCTCGGCGGCCGCAACAGCGGGGCGCACGCGGTCAATGACAATGGCCGGGTGGTCGGCTGGTCCAACACACCTGGCCCGCAAGGCCTCGGCAACGGCCACGCCTTTCGAACCGATCCCAACAGCCCGATCACCCCACAGGACGATCTGGGAACCCTCGGCGGTTTCGGAACGTTCAGCCAGGCATGGGGAATCAATTCGGCGGGGCAGACCGTGGGATGGTCCACGCTCGTCAACGAGGGCACACTTCGCCACGCATTCCTCGTCGACGTCGACGGAACCATGCACGATCTGAACAACCTGATCGTCCCCGGCAGCGGCATGGTCCTACTGGCGGCCTACGGCATCAACGACGCTGGCCAAATCGCCGGCTACGGCCTGATCGACAACAACGAACACACCTTCCTCCTCACCCCCGTCACGGTTCCAGAACCGTCCGTCCTGCTACTACTAACCCTCGGCGGCTCTGTCACACTGCTGAGAAGGCAACGATCCAGCCGAACGCCACAGTGATCATCATCAGATCCTCAACGCCATTTTTTTTTAGATCGCGGTGCGAGTTAAGATGCGTGGCGCGGGATAAGTACATATTTCACTTTTTCCCTCTGTTTTCCGCTAAATCCTGACTTAAAACAGTTGAAGCATTTCACCACCCCCTTGCGTCCCCACCCCACCCCCTCTACCCTCTACCCATGCCCCGCTCCGCCCGCATCGCCCCGGCCGGCATGATCTTCCA
>JBBRHH010000366.1:0-6454 GCA_038222915.1 Tepidisphaerales bacterium | reverse complement strand
TTGGCGATGTAGACCTCGCCGCGGACCTCCATGACCTGCGGGATCGCTGCGTCCGCGAGGCTGAGCGGGACCGAGCCGATCGTGCGGACGTTGTGGGTGATGTCATCGCCGCGCCGGCCGTCGCCGCGGGTTGCGCCCAGGACGAGTTGGCCCTTCTCGTAGCGGAGGCTGACGGCCACGCCATCGACCTTGGGCTCCAGCACGTACCAAGGCTGCTCGCCGCCGAGCGCCTTGCGCACGCGCTCGTCGAAGGCCCGCACCTCGGCCTCGTCGTAGGTGTTGTCGATGCTCATCATGGGCCTGGCGTGTTCGACGGTGTTAAAGCCCTCGATGGGCTGGCCGCCGACGCGCTGGGTGGGCGAGTCTTTGGTGATGAGATGGGGCTGGGCGGTTTCGAGTTCGGTGAGCTGGCGGAGGAGGGCATCGTATTCCTGATCGCTGACTTCGGGTGCCGCGTCGACATAGTAGAGCTGATTGTGGTGATTCAACTCATCGCGGAGTTTGGCGATTTGTTTTTCGATGGATTGGCCCATGGGCGTGAGTTTAATGGAGGGGGGCGGTGGAGTCATGCGGACTACTAGCCCGCCGATCAAGATATTCGATCGATTTCCCGCGGCGCAAGATTCCTCGGGTCGTAAAACTCCCCTCGGAACGACGGCCTTTTGAAGACATGTGAGGGATGGGTCGATCGGCCTCTATTTTAGAAGATTGAAACTGGCGTGGTTGTAGGTGTCTGGTTTGATTGTGAACGGCTGTTTGATCTGGCGGCCGTCGTGGAATTTTATGGTTACTTCGTAATCGCCATGGAAGCCCCGGAATTTAATTGTTCCGTCGGTTGGGACGGTGCCCGTGAGGTCCGTGTGCCAGTGGTGTTGGATCAGATTCTTCAGGCGGTCGAAGACGGGTTTGGGGTTGTAGTTTTCGTCTAACAGTCCCGAGCCTTCCTGCCAGGTGACCGGGCCGATGCCCCAGAGATTGATGAACTCGACGGCGGGGTGGCTGAAGCAGACGGTGAAGTAGCGTTCGTAGAACTCGGCCTGGAGCTCCGGGGTCCATTGGCCGGTGCGGAGGATGCCGCCGATCTTTGAGGTTTGCGGGACGGTGAATTCGGTGATGTGGACCTTGACGCCTTCGGCGGCGAAGGTGTCGAGGCATTCGTACATCTGACGGACGTCGGTCCAGACGCCGAAGGGGCGGTGGCCGTGGAAGGCGAAGAAGTCGAGCTGAATGCCCTGTTTTTTGAACCAGCGGATTTCGTTGAGGCCGCGATAGAAGTCGGCGTCGCGCATGGGCTGGCGGTATTCGCTGTAGAAGCGCGAGCAATCGCTGATGCCGAGTTTTAATTCCGGGGCGGTCTTGCGGATTTCGTTGAAGACCGCCGGCGATCCGGCGATGCCGACGCGCTCGTTGACGACCTGCCAGTATTTGATGCGGTCGCGGTAGCGCGCGATCAGGTCCTGCGAATGCTTCAGGAACAATTCGGCCTGTTCATCAGCCTTTTTGCGGCGAAGCCATTGCGGGGCGTAGCCACTGAGGAAATGAAACTCCATCTCGACGTGGTTCTCGGTACACCAGTTCACGTATTTGTCGAGGTCTTCGTAATTGGTGACGCCTTCCTCGGGCTCGGTGTAGAGCCACTTGCCGCTGAAGGGGATCTGGGAGGCGTTGAAGATTTCGTTGAAGCGCGTGAGCTCGCGCGGATCGACTTGCGGGGGTTTGAAATCGCCTTGAGACGACGCCGCTGGCGTCTGGAAGAAGCCGAGTGAGCAGGCGAAGTTGAAGGCGTGGCGGGTCTGATGGATTTCGTAGGTGACGCCCTTCAGCGATGCGCCGGTGGCGTCGGTGATGTCGAGGGTCGCATCGCTTTTGCGGTAGCGGTCGATGTTTTTCTCACAGGTATTTTGCAGGAAGTATTGCTGGTATTTTTCGGTGTCGCGGCCGCCGAACTGGCGGAGGGTGTAGTCTTCGGCGACCTGGGCGACGTCTTTTGCAACGTCTTTGAAGTTGCTGGCGGTTTCGAGAAGTGCGGCAGAGCCGGTCTCGCGGGCGGCGAGGAGGGCGGGTTGGAAGAGGGTGGATTGCTGGCCGAGGCGCTGGGTGATTTTGGGTGGTTCTGGAGTATTGGTGTTCGTGGCGATCTTGGTGGCGGCGGGCGCGCTTGAGCGAATGTCGTAGACGGCCCATTCGCTGTTGGTGTAGAGGCGTGGAAGGACGCGGGTTTGGTTCGCCGGAAGGACGACATAGGCGGCGCTGTACTCGGTTGCGAGGTGTTGCAGGTCGGCGTCGGAGAGTTGTTCGATGGAGTGGGCTGGGGCGATGCCGCTGCGGGTGATGTCGGCTTCGGTGGCGGCGTGGAGGTCGCGCATGCGCTGCCACCAGGTGTCGGAGAATTGGCCGGAGAAATACATCTGGGTACCGTCGCGCCATTCGCCGACGATTGCTCGCTCGGAGTGGATGCGGAAGCCGTTCTGCTGGGCCGGGGTGAGGAAGATATCGGCCGGGGCGGAGTTGTCGTGGGCCCATTGCTGGACGGCGATCCAGGTGTCGGTGCTGCTGTTGGTGAGGGCGGGGTAGGTGCGATAGGCGATGAAGGATGCGGCGAGGAGTGCAGTTGCGCCAAGGGAGATGTTCCACCAGGCGCGGGACGTTTGGCGGGCGAAGAGGAGGAGCACGGCGGCGATGGCGAGGGGCAGCCAGATGGCGCGCGGGAGGGAGGATGCGACAGCAGTGGCGGAGATTTCGCCGCCGAGGCCGGGGATGGGAAAGTGGGTGGTGCGCCAGGCGAGGAGGGTGACGATCAGGGTTGCGCCGGTCAGTAGCGCCTGCGTGCCGGTGAGGCGGCCGTCGATGAGGGCGATCAAGAGGCTGATGGCCACGACGACGGGCAGCCAGAGAAGGAGCGACGGGAAGGCGAGGCAGACGAAGAGGAGGGAGGCGTTGATGAACTCGAGGGTTTCGCGATAGCGCGGGAGGCGAGATTCGGAGGTGCGCCAGCCGCCTACGATGGCGTGGGCGATGTGGGCGAAGGCGAGGATAAGAAGGATGCGCGAGCTGCGGAAGAGCTGGGCGCGCATGATAGCCGGGAGGGGAACCAGGTCGGCGAAGACGTAGCCGGCGGCGAACATGGCGAAGATGGCGGTGGTGAGGAAGCGGGTTTTGGAGAGGGTGCCGGATTTGCGCGAGCGGTAGCTAAGGGAAAGCGCACCGACGGCGAGGAGGAGAAGGAAGCGGGGAAGATCGGGATTGCCGCCGCGCCACCAGCTTGAGGGGAAGGAATGGTCGGCGGAGCGGACGCGGGTGAGGGTGATCCATTCGGACGGGAAGGTTTGGTGATGGGAGATGATGAGGACGAGCGTGGGGGCGGCGGCGAGGAGGAAGAGGGCGAGCATCAACAGGGCGCTGCCGAGGCCGATTCGGCGGAAGTTGAAGATCGCCCAGAAGGCGAACATGACAAAGAGATACGCGCCGGTGAGGCCGTGGATGTTGAAGAGGATGCCGGCGAGGAGGCAGGCGAGGATGGGACGTCCGGCGTAGAAGAGGGCGAGAGCGCCGATGGCGAAGGGGAAGACGGCCCAGGTGTGGGTGAAGCCGGTGGAGTAGAGGGTGTCACCAGCGAGGGCGCGGTGGTGGCCCGCGAGCAATAGGAGGACGGCGACGATGCCGGTCCAGTGGTCCGCGAACATGGCTCGGCAGAGGGCGTAGACGGTTGCGAAGGTGGCGAAGGCGGTGAGGAAGTGGAGGATAAAATAGGTTGGGGCGAGGCCAAAGATTTTGACGACCGGGGCGAGGGCCTTAAAGAACCAGGTGGGGTAGTCGGCGGCGGTGGCGGCGGCGGCGTCGTGGGTGTAGAGGGCGGGATTGATGGCCTGCTTCAGGAACGGAATCTGGATGCTTTGATTGCCGATACCAAGTTGGTAGCCGCCCCAAAGAATTTGGGCGAGAGCAAGGAGGAGAAAAAGGCCGGCCAGCGGCAGGAGTTGGGCCTTTCGGGCGTCAACGGCGGGAAGGTCCGGTTGTTCCAATGGTGCTGGGGCTGGTTCTGGGGCGAAGTGGGCCGAGGCAGGGTGGATTGGTTGTTCTGACAAAAACGTCACGCTTTAAAGTCTTTCGCGAGAGATACGGATCAATATGTTGCAGCATCCTCGAATGCCGGCCCTCCTAATACTCCTCATAACCCTTGTGGTTGGGGCGGGGTATCTGACTTCATGGGGAAAGCATCTGACGCTGCGGGAGATCATGGGTGCTTCGGATGGGGCGCTGGCGGATATTGAGGCGACGATCCAGACGGGGAAGCCGACTGCGGCAACGTGGCGGGATTATGGGAACCTGCTGCTGGCGCGGCAACGCTATGTCGACGCGGCCGACGCGATGAAGCGTGCGATGGAGTTGGATGCGGCCGATCAGGACCTGCGGGTGCAGTATGGCCTGGCGCTGGCGGCGGGGAAGAACCGGGATGGTTTTTTGGAATTCATGGGAAGCTTCGTGTTCAGTGAGCCGAAGCTGGCGATGGATCTGTTTGAGAGGCCGGAGTGCCGGGGGTATTTGAATGATCCGGCGTTTGCGCCTTTGTATAAGGATGCGAAGGGGCAGGCGGTGGATTAGGGCTGGGGCGTTTGTGGCAATTGGGGGCGGGGGAGGACTTGGCCGATTTCCCAGATTTTCATTTGATGGTCTGCGCTTGCGGAGATGAGGGATTTGCCGTCTTCCGTGAAGACCAGGCCTGTGACCTTTGCGGTGTGGCCGTTCAGGCGGAGCTGGGGTTGGAAGTTGATCGTGCTGACTATTGTTATTTCGCCGTGGGAGTCGTTGCCTGTGCCTACCGCCATTGCTGTGCCGTCGTGGGAGAAGGCCAGGGCGTGGATGTCGGGGATGTGGAATTGGGCTCGGCGCTTGAGGTCGTTGCCGGCGTAGAGATTTAGAATGCCCTGGGCGGCGCAGGCTATTTTGCCGTCGGGGGAGGTGGCGATTGCGGTGATGGGGGTGCCCATTTCTATTTCGTTGGCGGCGTCGCGCTGGCCTGTTTGCCAGAGTCTTAGGGTGTTGTCGTCGCCGCCAAGGGCGAGCATGTTGTCGGAGGAGAAGGCGAGGGCGGTGATGGCGTTGCCGGGTTCGCGGAGGCCGCCTAGTTCTTTAGCGTTTTGGGTGAGGTCGAAGAGGTTGACGAGGATCTGGGTGTTGCCCGCGGTTTCGAGGCCAGCGGCGAGGAATCGGCCGTTGGGGGAAATGGCGAGTGCGCTGATTCCTGCACCACTGGTGGGGCCGAAGGGTGGGAGTTCCTGGTTGTTGGCCATTCGGTAGCGGTGGATCGTTGGAACGCCAGTGGCGGCGGCGCTGGCGTGGGTGCCGGCGTAGATGATGGAACTGTCGGCGGAGAAGGCGACGCCGGACATGGGGGTGTTGGACCAGAGGGTGCGGCGATGCTGGCCTGACCAGTCGTAGACGGTGACGCCGCCTTCGATGCTGGCAGCGGCGATGAGGTGGCCGCTGGGGGAGAGGGCGAGTGCGTTGGCCGGTCCGCTGATTGGGAGGGTGAGGCGGGAGTTCTCGATGACGCGCACGGGGCGGCGGACGGTGGGCGCGGACGTGGGTGCCGCGACTGAGGAGATGGAGGCTGAGGGAGACGGATTATTTCTTGGCGCGGGGGGAATGGTTTGCGCCGTTGGGCGTGGTCTTGGCGTTGAATACTCGATTGCCGTTGAGGGCTTTGAAAAGTTCGGGAGGAACGGGAGAGCCAGGAGGAGCGTTGCGACCGCGGCGGCGAGGCCGACCCAGACTGGCCAGTGTTTTTGAAGATGGGTGGGTGGGATGAATTTGGGTGCGATTGTTTGTGCTGGCGTTTCGAGGAGTTCGGGGGCGTCTTCTAGTTCATCGGGGAGGAGCATGAGCGCTTCGAGATCGGCGAGCATTTCTTCAGCGCTGGCGTGGCGGTCGCGGGCTTCCTTGGCCATGGCGCGGTGGAGGAGTGCGGTGGCGGCGATTGGGATGCGCGGGTCGATTTGGCGCGGGTCCGGGATGGGGTTGGAGCAGTGTGCGAACATGACCTGAAGCGGGACGTCGCCTGCGAATGGAGGTTTGCCGGCGAGGAGGGCGTACCACGTTGCGCCCAGAGCGTAGATGTCGCTGCGGACGTCGACCTTTTCGGCGCGGCATTGTTCGGGGCTCATGTAGTGCGGAGTGCCTAGAAGGCGGTCGGCGGCGGTCATGGAGACGGCGCTGGAGTCGGAGGGTTTGGCCAGGCCGAAGTCGCCGAGTTTTACGGTGCCGTCGGCGGCGATGAGGATGTTGGCGGGCTTGATGTCGCGGTGGATGAGCTGGGCGTTGTGGGCGGCGATGAGGCCGCGACAGGCGTCGGCGACGACGCGGGTGGCGTCGCGCCAGTCGAGTCGGCCGTTGGATTGGAGGATGTCTTCGGCGCTGCCGGCGGCGACGAGCTCCATCGCCATGTAGTGGACTT
>JBBRHH010000365.1:0-6454 GCA_038222915.1 Tepidisphaerales bacterium | reverse complement strand
GGTGCCTTTCCAGTCTCAACGGGAGTAGTCGTGGCAACCGGCGCCATGCGCAACGTCTGACCGGCCGTGATTTCCAGCGCGACCCATGCATCCAGAAAGTCCCGTTGCAGCTTGAGGACGTCCAATTGTTTCTGCACAAGGGTTCCCATCGCGGTGTAGTAGCTCAGGACGTCCACGTTTCCCTGGTTCATCGCGGCTTTGTACGTGTCGACCACGCGCTGCAGACTCGGCACCGCCTCCTGTGTCACCGCGAGTTGATCCTTCACGGCCTGCAGATCTTCCAAACCAAGCGCGATCGCCGAGCGCGCCTCAAATGTCCGCAGCACGTACTCATCAAACAGCTTTTGCCGCGTCGCCTCTTCTATGGTGATATTCCCCTGATTGCGGTCGAAGATCGGCAAATCGACCGTGATGCCAAAACCGGTCGTGTGCACGTTGGTCGTATCGCTGGCTTTATGAAAGCCAGCGCTGATCTTTGGAAATTGCGAGAGAATCGCCGCCCGCACCACCGCGTCCTGGCTCTCATACCCCTTCTTCAACGCAAGCAAATCCAGCCGCCGCTCTTCAAGGCCCTGCAACAATGAAATCTCAGAAGGCAACTCGACCGGCTGCCGCATCTCCCCCAGCTCCTTCAACTTCAACTGCGCAGTGGACTGCAACCCCAGAGACTGATTCAGGACCAGTTGCTGATGTTTCAATTCATGCGCCTGTGCAACCGCCGCGGCCCGCGACTGCTGTTGCGCCACCTCGGCCGCCGCAACATCCAGCAGTGTCTTTTGATGGGCGTCTACCGCCCGCTGGACCACCTTTAAATTCTCCGACAGTTGTCCCTCGACCTCTTTCGCCCGCGCCAACTGCAAGCGCATCACCATCAGATCGTAAACCGCTTTCTTCGCAGCCTGTGCAATCAGCCACTCCTGCCACGCCACATCCAGATGTACCGACGATTGCTGTGCCCGCGCCGCGTCGACCTTCGCCCCATGGGACAAGAGCGCTGTAAATTCCCACCCGACTCCGATGCTGTAGCCGGCGCGAGTGCCGGTCGTATCGCCGCCGGTAACCGGATCGAGCGTGAAATCGAGTTGTGGATTGGGCAGGATCCCTGCTTGAAGAAGCTGTGCTGAAGCCAAGCCACGCCGATCGCGCTGCGCCCGCAAGGACGGATTGACCAGCACCGCCAGCACCCCCGCCTCTTCGGGCGACAATCCGCCATCCAAGTTCAGCGCCACGGGGCGAACCAGCGGCCCTTTCATCTGTCTTGCCCGCAGTTCAAGTGTCTCTACAGGTGGCAACGTCAATGCCTCCTGGACCGCATCCGGCGTCAATGGCTTCGGTTCATACTTTGCGCAACCGCCAATGGCCAACAGAGAAAGCAATCCGAAAGCTAGTGGTGAAAATCGTCTCATTCCTGCGAAAAGACAGATGGGAAGGTCCAACAAGTTTCCGCTCCCAGCAGGCGCATGCTATGGGCACTAACATGATGGAAGAATGACGCCATATTTCTCAACATCTCCTCGCCAGTTGTAATATCACGCGTCATAATTAGATCATCAGCGAGTTCTTAAGTTGGGAGCTGGCTTCAATCGCCCTTACTGATTGCACGATGCGAGTTTTACTGATCGAGGATTCTGAACGGCTGCAGCGTTCTATTGGCGCCGGGCTTCGCAAAGCGGGCTACGCTGTCGACATCGCCGGGAACGGCAATGAAGGGCTCTGGCACGCCCAGGGCACTCCATATGATGTGATCATTCTCGACCTCATGCTCCCTGGTCTGGACGGCCTTTCGGTACTCAGCCAGCTGCGCGAAGCCGGCAAGACTACTCACGTCCTGATCCTCACCGCGCGCGATACCATTGACGATCGCGTCCGCGGCCTCCAGAGCGGCGCCGACGATTACCTGATCAAGCCCTTCGCATTTGACGAGTTGCTCGCGCGGGTACAGGCGCTCTTGCGCCGCGCTCACGGGGTCAAGCAACCATCGATCATAATCGGCAGCCTGAAGATTGACCTCAGCGGCCGAACTGTCAGTCGAGACAACGTCTCCATCGATCTGGCTCCCAGAGAATTTGCGCTGCTTGAGTATCTGGCCCTTCGGCAGGGAAGCGTTGTCTCACGGACGCAGATAGAATCGCACATCTACGACAGTCAGGCAGAGCCCTCCAGCAACGTCGTCGACGCGGCGATTTACGCCCTTCGAAAGCGCATCGATCCGCCGGGCGCGGCCTCGTTTATCCAGACCCGCAGGGGAATGGGTTATATTCTAAAACCATTCGAACCCCAATGAGGTCCATCCAACGACAACTGACGGTAAAAGTGGTGGCGGCGAGCATTGCGCTCTCGCTTGCCGCCGGGATCGCCCTTTTTCTGGCTGTGCGCTGGGCGCTTATCGCGCACGAGGATCATGCGCTGTTGAACGAAGCGCAGGCCATCACAGGCATGGTTCATCGCATTCCAAATGGTAAATTGGAATTTGAATTCACGCCCGCCAATCTCCCCGACTTCCAATCCGCACGCTCCGCCGGCTTTCTACAAATCCGTCAGACCGACGGCACGGTGCTGGCAAGGTCTCCTTCACTCCGCGACCCGGTCAACTTTACGCCGCCACCCTCCACATCTCATGTTCATTGGAATGTGACACTAGGACCAAACCGTCCCGGTCGCGCTGTGCAGTTTGAGTTCATACCCGAATACGATGATGACGGCCTTCCAATTGACAACGTTCGACCGTCATCGTGGCCGCCCGAAAAGCCGCTGATCATGTGGCTTGCCCGCGATCGCGCCCCACTCCATGAAACGCTCAACATCGTGGCGACATGGCTGATCGCAACCACGACTGCCTTTGCACTTCTAACCACGCTCGCAGTCGCATTGACTGTCCGGCGCGGCCTACACCCGCTACGCCAATTCAGCGTCAACCTTTCAGAAATTGATGTCAATTCACTCGACGAATCACTGCCGCTTGAAGGCCTTCCCGAGGAGCTCGAGCCCATCGCCCGACGGACCAATGAACTCCTCGCCCGCCTCAACGCCGCCTTCCGACGCGAGCGCCGATTCACGGCCGACGTCGCCCATGAGTTGCGTACGCCCGTCGCCGAACTGCGGTCCCTCGCCGAGGTCGCGCTCAAGTGGCCGGACGGCCCGCAGACCGGCGGCGACTACCGGGATGTACTCGCCATCGCCCGCCAGATGGAGCGTCTGATTGTCACGCTGCTGGGCCTCGCCCGTGCTCAGGCCGATCGCATCACGCCCGCCCGCGAAGCCATCGAATTGTGCGCAACCCTCCGATCCACCTTCGAACCGTTGAAGGCAGTCGCGCAGCAACGTCAATTGACGCTAAGGTGGGAACTGCCCGAGCACGCCGTCATCACCTCCGACACCGCGATCGTTCAATCCATCGCGCGCAACCTCGTCGAAAATGCCGTCGAATACACCACGCCCGGTGGCCGTGTCCAGATCATTGTCGAAAAGGGCGCCGGCCGAATCACCCTCATCATTACCAACGAGACCTCCTCACTCACCAGCGCCGACGTCACTCACCTCTTCGAGCCCTTCTGGCGAAAAGATGCGGCCCGCGTCGCTTCGAACCACACCGGCGTCGGCCTTGCACTCGTCGCCGCTTATGCAAAGCTCACGAACGCCCACATTCAGGCAACCCAGCCAGCCCGCGATTTATTGAGAATCGCCGTGACATGGTTGGGCGCGTGAACCCGCCGACGGTAGAATGACGTGGTCACCCAAACCCATCCACCCCGGCGAATAATGATTAAAACACATTCTTTGGGCACCACCTGCATCGCGCTGATCCTGGGCATTTTCCCAACCCTTCTCCGGGCGGAAGCGGACAACTCCTACGCAATCGTCGTCTCCAAGACCACCAACGCCAACGCCGATTGGCGGACGGTTGTCGACAGCCTCGTCGAATCGCACAAAGCGAAGGTCATTGTCTACGATGGGGCGGTTACCAATTGTACCGCCGACCTTGCCAAACTCTTGCCCCGATACGCCTGCTTCGTCGCCAAACCAGCGGAGGCGGGCCGGCAGTTCGTCGCGGACGTTCACCGCCTCACCCGCACGCTCAACGACGATCCTTACACCGATGTCATCTGGGGCATCGTCACCGGCCACTCCGCCGCCGACGCTCTCCGCATTGCCAAGAACAGCGCGCCACTCGTCATCAAGAACGGCGGCGCAGGCACCGGTCTCAACCTCGATCTCTTCACCACCGGCAAATGGTTCAGCGAAGGCGCGGCCGGCGAATACTGGACCAAGGAGGCCAATGGCAAACCGACAAAGCAAACCGGCCCCGCCGACTCCACCAAATCCATCGTGGAATTTCTCAACAACGATCATCCCGACATCTTCATGACCTCCGGCCATGCCTCCGAAGCCAACTGGGCCATCGGCTACTCCTACCCCAACGGCTATCTCCAAAGCCACGCCGGCAAGTTGGTCGGCCAGGATCTCCAACACCACATCTACCCCGTCGACTCCACGAATCCAAAAGTGTTGCTCAGCGTAGGCAACTGCCTCATGGGCCATATCAACGGCCCCGATTGCATGGCCCTCGCATGGATGGGTTCCGCCGGCGTCGACCAACTCGTCGGCTACACCGTCGTCACGTGGTACGGCGCGATGGGCTGGGGAGTAAAAGACTACCTCACCGAAAATCCGGGGCGCTATTCCGTCGCCGAATCTTTCTACTTCAGCAACCAGCATCTCCTCTACCGCCTCAACTCCCAGTTTCCCAAGGCCGCCAAAGCCACCGTCAACATTGATGGCGAAAACATCAACAAATTCGCCCAGGAGCTAATGCAGCAATCCGGGCAAATCCCCCCCGACCAGCAAAAAGACTGCATAGGTCTAAGCTGGGACCGCGACGTGGTCGCCCTCTACGGCGACCCGGCCTGGGACGCCCGCCTCGCCCCAAGCGGGCCGCACATCACGACAACGCTTACCCAGCCCAAGCCCCACGAATACCATTTTGCAGTGACAACAGACGCAGCAACCAAGCCGGGGAAGCCACTTTCCATGCTGCTGCCCGAACGTTTGAAGAATATCGAAGTCACCAGTGGGCAAACGCTCGAGCCCCTTGTCACTTCTAACTTCATCATGCTGTTCAAGGTGGGTGACTTGGAAATAGGCCAGACCAAGGAAGTTGTATTCCACGCAGACTTGCTTTCGTCAGGATCCAAATAGGACATCGTTCGCGACCCGCACCGTTCTTTCTCAACGGACCACTGGATGCACAATTGCAACCAGATGTAACAGGGTCACAGATGTAACAGGGTCAGACCCCGCCCGAGGATTTTATGTCACAATTGCCGCCACACGTGCCCACTCAGCTGCTCAACTATGCACCCCCAGCGCGTGGCAAGGATTTACGAACAATCGCACTGCGCCAGCGCGCGATCATGTTCTGTATTCTTGGTGAAATTACCGCGATGGTCCTGTTGGCCGTGCTACCGCTTGACCTCAAAATTATCGGCCAATTACTCTATCTTGCGGGTGCCATGACCGCCGCCGTCTTTATCTTTATGCTATCGATCGCGCTCTACAACACCGGCGCGGGGATCGTGCTGGGGATCCTGACGCTAATTCCGCTCCTAGGGCTCATCGTCCTGCTGATCGTTAATGGCAAGGCGACAACCACCCTTCGTGCCCATGGGATCAAAGTAGGGCTCATGGGCGCCGACATCCGTCAAATTCCATCGGCAGGTCAGACGCCACGTTATTGATCAACGAATCTTTTTTTCAGAGATCTCATGCATCCATTCGAAAAGCGCATTGAGACGGTGGCGGCAAAGGCGACTCATGCGCTTGCGCCCGACGTATACGCAGTTTCGTTCTACGTGACCTGCAACGAGGACGATCTCCGGCAGATTGAGTTGCACATCAGCCACAACACGCTGGAGAATTTGGAATCCGCCATCGAAGACGCTTCAGATGCGGCTGAGGCGAAATGGAACTTTGCATTCTGGTCGCAGGAACCCGACGCGGTGATCGCTGCGGAGTGTGATGAGGTGGACGACGAGAAAGGCCGGGAACTGCGCGAGCAGTGGCTCAATGACCTTGGGCTGAATTACACGCAGGAAGAGGAAGACGAGGACTTCGATCGCGTATCAGAGCTGTGTGAGAAAATCGAAGCAGAGTTTTACGCGATGGCGGCAAGGGTGGCGAAACGACAGCATGATTCGGCTGTCATCACCAACACGTTCGGCGCGCCGATTCCGATTGTCGTTCACGAGCTTGAGTATCACGAACAGATCGTGGCGGTGACCAAAGCAGCCAACCCGCCGGGTGTGGCGGACGAATTCGCGGACTGGGTCGACAGCATGTGAGATCCGCTGCCGTTTGCCATATCTGTGCCAAATAAAATAAAAGAGCCTGCCGGTGAGGGCAGGCTCAGGGGAACTTCAGTTACAAGCCATCTCGCTTAGCGGGAAGCCGTCGCGGT
>JBBRHH010000364.1:0-6456 GCA_038222915.1 Tepidisphaerales bacterium | reverse complement strand
CACTTACACGACTGGTACGGGTTTTGGGACAGAACCCTCGGAAGGCCAAAATCAAAGGGGCAACGCAATGCTGACGGGAGTATTCATCGAGATTTCGACAATGGCCTCGCCGTTTACAACCCGATGGGCAACAAGCCCATCACCGTTGAATTCGCAACTCCTCACACGTCGGCATCGACTCGAACGACCGGCAAGACCTTCCAGGTGGAGTCGGGGGATGGGGACTTGTTTTTAATCGAAGCCAGGAAGTGAAGTGAGGCATTCGGGTGTCCGATGGGCCAAGCGTCCACAGGACAGGTTCACGGAGCGGTGCGTCGTTTAAATCTGAAGTCCTGGCATATCTTCTTGTCCCATTGTGAACGAACAAACGTATACTACCGCCCTGCATGTCCGAGCCAGCACCAGCAATTCCGCCCCAGTTCATCATCGCGGGCTATGGTCTTCCCGGAAGATTCGTTGCAGAGCTTCTAGAGTTCCGCAACATTCCCTACTGCGTTATCGAAACCAACGAAGACGTCGCTTTGCGCTGCTCTAACGCCGGCACGCCGATTATTTTCGGCGATGTCCGCGACGAGCAAACCCTCCGCCGTGCCGGCATCACGGGTGCGAAGTTCCTCGTCATCAGCATTCCGGATGAGCAGGCCACGTTTGAGGCTGTCGCGATCGCCAAACGTCTCAATTCATCCATCCGCATTGTCATTCGCACGTCCTACACCTCGGCCGGCCTGCATGCCCAGCAACTGGGCGCGGATGACGTGGTGGTTGCCGAACAGGTTGTCGCTCGGGAGTTTTTCCGCGTTGTCGAGAGCCGATTGCCGAAGTAAGTCGTTGTCGGATGTGCAACATCTTACGTTGACCCACACCCCCCACCACGCTATCACAACTGAACAGATACAGGCGCAGCAGGCGGACACAAGGAAAGCGATCAAGCATGGCCTTCGACGGCATTCAACAGGAACATTCATTTGAAAATCTCGAACAGTCCCAGGAGACCGTCG
Source organism: Tepidisphaerales bacterium (assembly GCA_038222915.1). Lineage (GTDB taxonomy): Bacteria > Planctomycetota > Phycisphaerae > Tepidisphaerales > Tepidisphaeraceae > JBBRHH01. The sequence continues at coordinate 5,458 of JBBRHH010000364.1, read as the reverse complement.
AGATTTCGCATCAGGTCAGCCCCGGCCAATACGAGGAAATCCACGCCCTGACGGCCGACCTCATGGCCCGTCTGCAAAAAGTCCCCGACGGCGACCTCGTTGCCGAGATTCTTGAAACGGGTATCAAGCTGCTGCGCGACAAAACCAATCGCGGCGACATCAAACTGATCAACAAATCCATCAAGGAAATTCGCTACGCCCTGCGCGTCTTCGCCCCCTACCGCGACAAACGAAAGATCAGCATCTTCGGCTCCGCCCGCACGCCCGAAAGCGATCCCGACTACATCGCCGCCGCCGAATTCGCGCGCCTGCTCGCCGACGCAGGCTGGATGGTCATCACCGGCGCTGGCGGCGGAATCATGGCCGCCGGGCACGGCGGCGCAGGCGCCGACCCCTCCTTTGGCCTCGCCATCCGCCTCCCCTTCGAGCAGGCCACCAATGTCCACATCGCCAAAGACAAAAAGCTCATCAACTTCAAATACTTCTTCACCCGCAAGCTCATGTTCCTCCGCTCCAGCAGCGCGGTCGCCATGTTTCCCGGCGGCTTTGGCACCATGGATGAGGGCTTCGAAGTATTGACGCTGATCCAGACCGGCAAGTCCGTGCCCATGCCGATCGTCTACGTAGACCGGCCCGGCGGAGACTATTGGAAATCATGGCTCAACTACGTCACAACGCAGCTTATGGCTCGCGGCTTCATCAACGACGATGACCTTCGCCTCTTCAAGGTCACCGACAATCTCCAGGAAGCCGTTCGCGAAGTCACCCACTTCTACAGCAACTACCACAGCCTCCGCTATACCCGCAAAGACCTGCTGCTTCGCCTCCAGCGCAAACCCACCGAACAACAGTTGGCCGAGATTCAGACGGAATTTTCTGACATCAGCAACGGCGAACCATTCCGCGTCACTGCGGCGTTGCCCGTGGAAAGTGATGAGCCTACCCTCATCGACATGCCCCGCCTCGCGTTCCCCTTCAACCGGCGCGACCATGCCCGGCTCCGTATCCTCATCGATCACTTGAACGATCTGCCCTGACTACGCCTTTGCCCGCTCGGCCATAATCTTCTTGCCCGCCGGACAATAAGCCAGCAACGGACACACTTCACACTTGGGCTTGCGGGCCTGGCAGATCGCCCGGCCATGATAGATCAGCAGGTGCGACCAAAGCGCCCAGTCGTTTTGCGGCACCACCGCCATCAAGTCCTGCTCGATCTTCACCGGATCATTCTCGCCGGTCAGGCCAAGCCTCCCGCTCAGTCGCCCCACATGGGTATCCACCACGACGCCGACATTCCTGGCAAATGCATTCCCCAACACCACATTTGCGGTCTTGCGCCCGACGCCCGGCAGTTCGACCAGTTCGTCCATCGTGTCGGGGACCTTGCCGCCATGCTTCGCCACCAGGGCCGCCCCCATTCCACGCAGTGATTTTGCCTTGTTCCGAAAAAACCCGGTGGATTGAATATCCGTTTCCAGCACGCCTTCGGCCGCATTCGCATAATCCCTGGCCGACCGATATTTCTTAAAAAGGTCCTTCGTCACGATGTTTACGCGATCGTCCGTGCACTGCGCCGACAGAATGGTGGCGACGATTAGCTCAAGCGGCGATTTATGATTGAGGCTGCACTTGGCTGTTGGATACGTCCGTTTCAGAATCGGAAGGATCACCTCGACGCGCGATCGGCGTTCCAGAATCTTTTTGGAAGGAGTGCGAGCCATTCTCTACACCGCCTTGATCAGGCTGCTGAAAAGGATCATGCCCAGCAACAGGCAAAGCACCACGCTTAGAAGTGTGATGCTCTCGCGATGATACCGGTCGAACTGCTCCTTGGCAGGATTGGCGATATCAGGCTCATCGGCATGATCGATGTATTCCTGCCGGTAGAGCCACAGGCGCGGCAGCACATACCGGTTGTCATAAATCAACACCATCACGGCCGCGACATAGAGCGTGCACCGCACGATGAGCGAAAGAAGCCAGATGTCATAGGTTGCCGCGATTCGCCACTGCGACAGCAAAGCCAGGAAGAGCGTGGCCGCACAAACAATCTGTATCCGGCCCAGGGCCAGCAGCAATTTCGCCACGATCGTGCCTGCCAGAAGCGATCCATGCTGGCTTTCGAGATTCACGCTGAGCACATGCGGCAGGATCGGGTTGCTCTCCTTAATCGACCGATGAATGATTGGCGCAGAGAGCGCGACAAAAAGCACGCCACCAAACCAGGTGGCCAGCGCAAGCCAATACAGGGACTGAACAATCAGGAATGCCATTGTCGCGGCAGAGCGTAGAAGCAATGGTGGGGACTATCAAGTGCGCCGATCATGGCCGCTCCAGGTTGAAGTGCCATCCGCCCAAATCTCTTTCTTCCAGATGGCAGCCTCCGCCTTCAGCGTATCGATCAACCACCGGCACGCCTCAAAAGCATCGCCCCGATGCGGTGCAGAAACGGCGATCGCCACCGAGGCTTCCGACAGCGGAACCCGGCCGATTCGATGCACGATGACGGTCCGCACGACAGGCCATTTCGCCCGCGCCCTCCGCGCCAGATCATGCAGTTGTTGAACTGCCATCTCCTCATACGCCTCGTAATCCAGAGCCACCAACTCCCGTCCATCCGAGGACGTCTCGGCGCGCGTGGTGCCAATGAACACAGCAATCCCCCCCGCCGCCGGATCTGCAACCATGTCCGAAACCCGGCCAACGTCCAGCGGCCTGGCGAGAATCTCAATCCAGTCGCTGTTGGCTTGGGCCTTGTTCACAGATTCCCTCCACTGACCGGCGGAATCAGAGCCAGTTCATCGCCATCCTGAAGCACGCAATCGGCCTTCACATAGGATCGATTCACCGCATATCCCACGCGCGGCAGGTAACGCCCCAGGCCCGCAAATCGTTCCGCCAAAATCCCGGCCGCATCGCCAACAGTAGCTGTATCCGGCATCTCCAGCCGAAGCGCCGGCACCCCGGCCACATCGCGAAGAACGGCGAAGAATTTCACCTCGATCTGTTTCATACGACCCCTATCGAAGCTTGATCGTCCACTCCACCCCGTTCCCCACCGCCACCTCCACGCTCGAAGCATTCGCCAGCCCGCGCACGTATTTCACAAAATCCGAGAGCTCATCGCGATGCGTTGTCGCATTGTCCGTCAGCACCGAGCCGCCCACGCGAATCTTCTCCCACAACAAATCAAAGTAAGCACGCGTCGAAACCTTATCCGCATCAATAAACGCAATATCAATCGGCCCGGCAATCCCTTTCAGAATGGCCTGCGCATCCCCAAGATAATTTGTCACCAGATCCGCCACTCCGGCCGCTGCAAAAGTCGCCTTTGACGAATTGAACTTTTTCTCACTCACATCGATCGTGTGCAACTGTCCACGCGTCTGCCGCAGCGCTGCGGCCCAATGCAGCCCGCTGAATCCATAGCTGGTGCCGATCTCGACGATCAGCATTGCATTCGCAGACAGGGCGAGATGATAAAGCAAATCCCCCTCCACCCGCGGAATCTGCCAATGGTCATCGCGCGAACTGCGCAGCGCATCCAGTTCTTTAATCTGCTTCAGCAATCGCGCATCAATATTCAGCATAAAGTCCTGCCGCCAAATAAATCTCAGTCTCTACGCCGCCAGTTTGCCGGCCAACGGTTCAATATGCCGTTGAATTGCGCTGATGGAATCAGGCAGCGCCCCATTTCCAAATCGCGCCCACCAGTTCACGATCGTCAACCCCACAACCTCGTTTGTCGTGCAGTCGCGCAGAAGAATGAATCCATCGTCAGTCTCTTCGCCAACGGCTTCCGCATCACGCTGCTCGTTCAGCCGAAGATACAGAACGTCACCACTGACGTCATAGTGATACCACAACGCGCCGTCGATGAGACCCTCAAGCGTATCGATGCTGACCATTCCAGTACTCCCTTCATTTTCCTGGCGAGATACGCCGTCCTAACCACCCCGGCAACGACATCCGCAACAACAACCATCTTCAAATTAGCCTTCGCGCTCACGCCATAGTATAGCCGGCAGTTCACATTCGAATCGCTTTGCCGGATCTCCAACGGTCGGTAATGGCGATTTCTGCATATCCGCGCTGACCCTGCATTTCCGGATGACCTTTGACAATGTGGCCAACCCAAGTGTGCTCATGCAAAGTCACAGCACGGCCGAGAGGATCTTTTACGAGTTTGTCCGACAACGGCGCTCTCTCCAGCGTCAAACACTCAGTAGATTTCATTGCTTTTTGGCCGGCTCGTCCGGCACATACCCCACTACCGCAATCTTGTACCGATCCGCCAGTTCCAGCACCTTCTCCGTCTCCAGCATGATCGTCTTCCCCGGCTCCAGCACGCAGCACGACGCCCCGGCCGCGTGCAACTTTTCGATCGTCGTTGTCCCGATCGTCGGCACGTCCACGCGCATGTCGTGCGTCGTGTTCGAAACCTTGATCAACGTCCAGCCCCCGGCCTTACATAGTTGGCCGGTCCGTTCGATCATCGCGTTGGTCCCCTCCTTGGCCTCCACGGCAATCACGTCGCGCTCGCGCAGCGAGATCGCCTGCCCGATATCCATCCGGCTGATCTGCTGGCAAATCTCCCAGCCATAGCGAATGTCCTGCCACTGCTTCTCGGTGGGCTGTCGCCGCGTTAATACGCCGGGCGTGGCCACGTGGTCGGTGCAATATTGGGTGGAATCGATCAAGTTGATCCCCGCGCTCGACAGTTCTTTCACGACGCTTTGCAGGATGGTGTTGGGCCGTTTGTCGCGTAACGTTCGAAGCCACGCCCGCACCGTCCGCAGGTCGGGAATATACCGGAAGTAGCGCCAGCGGTCATGCAGCTTCGACGGCGCAACCCGCCCCACCATGATCGCCTCCGTGCACCCGGCCTTGCGCAACACCCGCGCCCACTGGCCAATCCGTATGATCCCCACCCACTTGAACAGGTCACAATCTTCCTGCAGCGCCGGCCAAGCACACCCCGATAGCGCCGCGCAGATCACCGGCCTCCCCGCCGCCCGCGCACCGCGCGCAACCAGCACCGGGAAAACTCCTTCCCCGGCAATCAGCCCAAGTGGTGCCGTATTCGTGCTCATGGTTCAACCAAGTTCTCAAACCGCTTCTTCCACGCCTGCAATTGCACCTCAAACGGCTTCCCACCGGCCGCCCCCGCGCTTTGATACCGGTTCACCACGTTGCGAGCGCCCAGCGACTCGTAAACATCCTTCCCAATCTTCGCCGAAGGCCTGTCTTTTTCCCCACTCTCCCGGACCGCAACCTCCTTCACAAAATCCTCCACCGCCAGCTTCGACAACCCAACTTTCCCCTCCTTCTCGCATCGCGAAACCAGCGCTCCCACCACCTGATGCGCGGTTCGAAACGGCACGCCCTTGGTCACCAGATACTCCGCCAGACTCGTCGCATCCAGAAATCCGCGATCCAGCGTCGGCTCAATGTTTTC
>JBBRHH010000363.1:0-6512 GCA_038222915.1 Tepidisphaerales bacterium | reverse complement strand
ATTCAAACGCCCAACCGCAACCGCGGCCGCCTCCTGAACCTCCTTGTTCGAATCCTTCAGGTGCTCGCGCACTTCAGTCAGGAACTGATCGCTCTTGGTCTTGCCCACCGCATGCAGCAAACTCACCACCGCATCGGGCTTCGCCCACGCTTCCTCAATCGCTTTCGCTGCCTGGGCCTTGGCGGGCTTCGGTGCCAGTTTGCTGCTGGAAATATTCATCAGGACCACATACCCCAGTTCACGCTTGGCCGGTGCTTCGTCCGCGGTGAGCTTCAGGTATTTGTCGAGGATCTGGTTGTTCTTGTTGTCGCGGGTCGCTTCTTCATAAGCGTGAACCAGATCATCGGGCTTGTCGATCGCCTGAATTGCAGCCAACCCGTCGATGGCCGCTTCGAATGAAGCCGGCTTGGCCGACTCGCGCCACAGCATGCGGATCGACTTTGCGCGAAGTGCGGGCGCCTCTTTTTCCGACACCGCAATGCCGCGCAACATCGAGATCATTTCTTCGGTAACCGGCGCACGCAGGTCGAGCTTTTGCACCACGATGTCGGCAAAGGCCGGGTCCTTGGCCGCGGCCTTCACCATCATGGGCATCAGTTCCGGAACGTCGACGCGGTTCTTCTGCAGATCCATCATGTACGTCTGCAGCACTTCCGGCTTTTCAGTAGTCAGCGCCGCCCGCAATTTCTCGCGGATCTTCGGCGTCTCTGACCACTCAGCGAGTTTAAAGTATGGGCCCTGCGTATCGGGGCGAGTCCCCCACCACTTTCCATCCCACTCCGCTTCCTTAAAGCAGAGCCGCGCCAGCGTGCGAAGGATGCCCTCTCGGAGAGCCGGTTCCTGCGCCTTATCGAGGCGGGTCATCAGGCCCTCGACCGTCTTCGGATCGTGCATGGCCTGAAGCGCCCGCAGGCTGCCGGGGATCAACGTCGGCGATGAGGAATCGATCGCCTTCAAACAAGCGTCGATTCCATTTAGCTCAACAATGGCATTGATCGCGACGTGCGACACAATCGGGTCCGCATCAGCCGTGAGCGGCACCAACGCGTCCGCGGTCTCCGGCTTGCCGAGACGCGCCAGCGCGGTGACGGCCTGCAGGCGCACGCGTGCATTTGGATCGCCCAGGGCTTCGGTAAACACCTTGGCATCCAGGCTCGCCACTTGGCTCTTGCGATCAGCTAAGGCGCGGATCGCATACTCGCGAACGTCTTCTTTCTTCACCAGCTTCAACAGGAACTCCGCCGACTTCGCACCCTGCAATTGTTTAAGGGTAAAGATTGCGGCAACTTTCACCGCGAGCGGCTGATCGCCTTCGGCCAGCTTTTCGAGGCCGGTGACAAAGACGGGCTTATCGCCGCGCTTCAAAATTTCCTGCTGCGTCGCAAAACGGCAAACCTGGCTCGCCGACGTGATGTGCTTGAGCAAATCATCATCGCTCGCGGCCTTAAGATTCGGAAACGGCTCGGCCTTCACTTCAGGCCGGCTCACCTTCACCACGTAACCGACATTGGGGCCGGCGTAACTGAAGACCGCGCCGTGGAAGCTCGCCGCGTACATGTTCGACTGGCCATCAACGCTCATTCCCGTCGGCCGGTCGATGTGCAGAAACTGCTCCTGCGTCAGCTTGAACGTCGCACCATTCGCGGTGAGCGGATGACGATAGATTTCGCTGCGTCCCCAGTCGGCGGTGTAAAGCGCGTTGCCAAACTCGGCCGGCCAGCCCGGCTCACTCATAAACTGCGCGCCTGTCGCGGAACCGCCTCCGTAATCGGCCAGCGGTTTAACAATCTCGTCGCTGAACTTCATGTACTTCGACGGATAGCCGTATTCCCCATAATTGTGAATGTTCGCGAGCCGCGAATCCCAGCCATCGCCATCGTTGGTGTTGTCGCGTGCAAAAATGTTCAGCAGCGGATCGATCGCGACGTCATAAACATTGCGCGTATGCCGGCCGAACATTTCCAGCTCGGTGCCGTCTGGGCGAACGCGCAGAATGCCGCCGCCGTGATATTGAAATTCTTTCCCATCTGTGCCGACGGCTTTGATTGCGCCATAGTCGCCGCTGGCAATATAAAGCCACCCGTCGATCGCCATCCGCAAGCCATTGGTTGTGTGGTCCGCCCCGCGAAATTTCAGATCAAAGCCAAGGCCTTTAACAATGTCTTCCTGCTTGGTGGCCACGCCCGTGCCGTCCGGATCGTGGTAGGCAGTAATAAATGGCGGATGCAACACATAGAGCGTATCGCCCGCCCAGACCAGCCCGCGCGGGCTGTCCATCTTCGCAAATTCCGTAAACTTGTCGGCCTTCCCCTCACCCTTCGTATCGACGCACCGAATAACCCGGCCGCGATCCGCCTTGGCGTCCAGCGACCCGTTCTCATCACAGCCAACAAACAGCTCACCGGTCGGCATGGAAGCGAGGCAAACCGGATAGCGTATCTCGGGCGGCAAGGCGAAGATGCTGGCGTGAAAGCCCGCCGGCACTTTCACATCCTTCAGCAGGTCGGCGGCGCTCGGCCCGGGCTTCTCGGTTTTCTGCCCGTTTGGCGCGTCCGCTGCAATAACAAAAAGCCGCGGTCCGCTGATCAACGCGGCCGCCACAATCGCGGGCAGGGCCCGCTTCAACATCTTCCGCATTCTATGCTCCAATGGATATTTCGAAGGCTGCCTGGCTCATAGCCAAGTCCTTTTCATACTCGGATCCTCGGCCATGGTTGAGGGTTCGTGGCGTCCAAACTTATTGACGCCACGATGAATGCCGCGAATCATACTCAGTACCCGCCAGTCGGAAAACATTAACGCCGAGGCGCAACACTTGTATGAACAAGTGACGTTATCGTAAGAACCTTCATGACCCGATCGGCCACCATGGCTTCGCCCGCCTATTTCCTCCCTGAGGACGAGACGCTGGGCCGCGCCGAACTGTCAGCATTGCAACGCCGAAAACTTGCTCAGATGCTGCGGGAAGTCATTCCCACAAACGCCTTCTACCGCGAGAAATTCGGCGGCATCGCGTTTAACGCAGAAACCGACTCGATCGAAAAACTCCCGTTCACCACCCGTGCAGACCTCGAATCCGCTCAACGCCAATCACCCCCCTACGGCACAAACCTCACCTACCCCCTCGAACAATACTGCCGACTCCACCAGACCTCCGGCAGCAGCTTCGGCCGGCCCATGCGCTGGCTCGACACCGCCGATTCCTGGAAGTGGTGCCAGAAGTGCTGGGGATACATTTACGCGGCCGCCGGTGTACGCCCCGGCGATCGCCTGATGTTTCCCTTCTCCTTCGGACCATTCCTGGGATTTTGGGCCGCCTTCGAAAGTGCCATATCGCTCGGCCATCTCGCGCTCGCCGCCGGCAGCATGACCACCATCGCACGATTGCAACTCATGTTCGACAATCAGGTCAACGTCATCTGCTGCACGCCAACCTACGCCGTCCGCATGGTAGAGGTCGCGGAGAAAGAAGGAATCAACTTGGTCGATTCGCCGGTCACCCGTCTCATCGTCGCCGGCGAACCGGGCGGTAGCATCCCGGCCACGCGCAATCGCATCGCGTCCGCCTGGGGCGCGCGTGTTTTCGACCACACCGGCATGACCGAGATCGGTCCACTCGGATTCGAATGCGAACAAAATCCCGGCGGCGTCCACCTCATCGAGACCGAATGTATTGCCGAAGTCATCGATCCAAAAAGCACCAACCCCGTTCCCGACGGGGAAATTGGCGAGCTCGTCCTCACCAATCTAGGCCGTTGGGCTTCTCCGCTCATCCGCTATCGCACCGGCGACCAGGTCCGCATTTCCCGCAACCGCTGCGCCTGCGGCCGTTGTTTTGCCCGCATGGAAGGCGGCATTCTCGGCCGGACCGATGACATGTTTCTCGTCCGCGGAAATAATGTCTTCCCGGCCTCCCTCGAAGCTGTGATACGGGAAGTTTCAGAAGTGGCGGAGTTTCGGGTCGAAGTGTATGAAGTTGGTGCATTGACACAGGTTCATGTAGAAATTGAACCTGCTCCCGGCACGGATCCAGCGCAGTTGGCGTCGCGCGTCGGCCATGCCATTCACGACCGCCTTTCCTTTCGCGCAGAGGTGCGCTGTGTGGCAACCGGATCGTTGCCGCGGTTTGAAATGAAAGCGAAACGTTTTATCAGGCGACCGCCGCCGGCGAAATCGCCGCACGTCGCAAATTGATTGTCACGAACGCGTTTGCAATGAGAGAACCAATGAAATTCAGAACCAGCATCAGTCTCATTCCGTTGATCGCCATGATCCTTGCAGTAGTGGGCTGTGAGAGAGAGACCCACGCCGCGAAAGCGCCTGACCCGGCGTCCGGCGCGGCTTCAACCACCCAACCGGATAGCACGCCCGGCAAGCAGCTTGCCGCGGCCATTCCGGTGCCGGCAGATCCCGTCAAACCCGCCGCCCCCACGGAGCGGCACGCAACACCAAACGACTGGTATCGCTGGCGCGGGCCCGAACAGAACGGCGTTTCACGCGAAACCAATCTTCCAGGCAGCTGGTCCCCTGAAGGCGAAAACGTCGTCTGGGAAAACAACTTCGGCGGCATGTCCTCGCCCATCGTGATGAACGGCATGGTCTATACCCTGACCCGCGTCGGGGAAGTACCCATGACCAACACACTTGTCGCCGGCCCGCAAACCCAGGAAGCGTTCGTTTGCGCCGACGCGCAAACCGGAAAAAAACTCTGGGAGCATGTCGAGAACATGACCCAGACCGACCTGCCCTTCCATCGGCTCGGCTGGTCCAACGTCTGCGGTGATCCCACCACCGGCCGCGTCTACGCCCTCGGCTCCCAATGCGTTCTCATCTGTCTCGACGGCAACGACGGCCACGTCATCTGGCGTCGTCACATGACCGAAGAATTCGGCATGATCTCCACCTTCGGCGGTCGCACACCATCTCCCGCCATCGATGAAGATCAACTCGTACTGGGCGGCGTCGCCTTCGGATGGGGCGATCACGCCCGAGCCCAGTACCGTGTGTTCGCCTTCAACAAAAACACCGGTGAGCTCAATTGGAGTAATGGCACCGGCGGCATTCCCGTCGACGCCCCCTACAACACGCCCGCCTTTACCGTCGTCGGAAATCAGCGCCTGTGCATGATCGCGGCCGGCGACGGCAGCGTGGATGCATTTCAGGCCCGCACCGGCAAGTTAGCCTGGCGCTTTCAGGCCAGCCGCCGCGGACTAAACGCCTCCGTCCTCTTCGACGGCAGCAAGATCTACACCTGCCAGTCTGAAGAAAACATGGATGCCCAGGCCCTCGGCCGCATCGCATGCATGGACGTTGCCAGCGGAAAACCTGTCGAAGTCTGGCGTCACGATGGCATCGAAGCCGGCTTTAGTTCACCCACCCTCTTCGGCGGCCGACTCTACGTCATGGACAACCGCGGTGCAGTCCACGCACTGGATACCGAAGACGGCAAGGAAATCTGGAAGAAAACCTGCGGCACCATCGGCAAGGCATCCATCACTTACGGCGACGGAAAGTTGTACATCCCCGAGGCCAACGGACGCTTCGTCATCCTGAAGGTCGGAGACAAAAAGCCTGAAGTCTTGAGCAAAATCGAAATCGAAGAAAAGCTCGGCCGTGAATACGTCATCTTTGGTTCAGTCGCCATTTCCAACGGCCACGTCTTCTTGCAGACCGCCAATCGCCTCTACTGCATCGGTGAGAAAGATCACAAGACCACGTCCGATCCCATTCCCGCACCCGCTCAGGAACAATTCACCGACAACACGATCACACAGGTTCAGGTCCTGCCCTTTGATGCCCTCGTCAACAGCGGCGACAAAAAGCAGTTCACCACTCGGTTCTACAACGCCCTAGGTCAGCCCGTCGCGACAAAGGATTCGCCAAAGGTGGAATGGTCCGTCGGACAACTGGCGATGGCCGTCCCCGCCCGACCGCCCACAACGGCCCCAACCGCCGCTACCGCTCCTGCAACCGCACCTACCGTCGTCATGGTCGGCAATCTCCAGGGAACAGTCGACGAAAGCGGCCAGTTCATCGCCGCCGCCGGACCACCCCAGGGCGGCGCGATCATCGCCAAGGTCAATAACATCTCTGGCCACGCACGAACGCGCGTCTTCCCCCCACTCCCTTGGAGCTACGATTTCGAGAAGGCCGTCGTCGACCGCCCTCCGCTCACTTGGATCGGCGCCGGCGCGAAATACGCCGTGCGTGAGATCGATGGAAACAAAGTGCTCTGCAAGCCCGGCGACATCGATCTTTACGAAAAGGCCCGCACCTATCTCGGCCCAACGTCCATGACCAACTACACGATCGAATCTGAGGTCATGGTCGGCGAGAAAGTCGTCGCCGACAATCATCAGACACCCGACGTCGGCGTCATCGACAGTAAGTACAGCCTGATCCTCCACGGCAACCACCAGTGGCTGCAGTTGAGCGTCTGGCAGGGTGCACTGCCTACAGGCAGCCGGGCCGGCGACGGCCAAAGCCTCAACAAGACCATCCCGTTCACCTGG
>JBBRHH010000362.1:0-6521 GCA_038222915.1 Tepidisphaerales bacterium | reverse complement strand
GAAGGCAGGGTCGGTGGCGATTTGCTTGTAGAGTTTCTTGGCTTCGTCGGCGTCTTTCACCTGTTTCTCGAGAATGTCAGCGGTGCGAAGAAGAGATTCGCCGACGTGCACATCACCAGGGAAGTTGCTGGCGACCTGGAGGTAGGCGAGGGCGACATCTTTCCAATCCTCGACCTTCGTGCTGGCGGCGGCTTTTGCGTCCATTGATTTGGCACGAAGGAAAAGCGCATCGGCCTGATCGGCGGTGGCGGTGAATTTCTGGCCTTCAGCGCCTTCGACGGCAGCGATGACTTTGTCGTATTGCTTGGCCGCGAAATCGGTCTGGATCGAGATGAGGGACTTGTGGATGGCGGCGTCGAGTGCGAGCTTGTTGCTCGGATCGAGCTTCAGAACCTGCGCCAGCGTTTCATCGCTGCCGGCGATGTCGCCCTTGGCGGATTGCAGCTTGTATAGAAGGTTGAGAAGGGGGAGTTCGACGTCGGGTTTGGGGCGGAGGCCGAGGGCGGCCTTGGCTTGCTTGATTGCGTCATCGAGAAAGCCGCTGTCGGCCTTGGGCATGACGAGTTCAATCGTCGCGGCGGATTTCGGATCGGCCTGAATGAGCGGGATGAGGCCGGTGCAGACAAGATCGATTCGTGGCGGCTCAATCTTATTGGCAGATTCGACCAGGCGAATGCTCGCCCAGTTCTTCAGCCAGACCAGGGGAGTTTTGTCGACAACCAGCTTGTACGCCGCGGCAGCCTTGGTCCATTCCTGCTTCGCGTAGGCGTCTTCCGCGGCGGTCAGGTTGGGTTCCGTGGTGATGGTAATCTTGGTGATTTCGGAAAGCGGCTTATGAACTTCGGTGGCGGTTCCGCTGGTGTAAAAGATCTCGCCATCTTTTACCTTGGTAATGGTGACGTTTGGACTGGCAATGCCTTTCCAGACCAGGCTGTCGCCGAACGCCAGCGGCGCACCCAATAGAAGGAGCGCGACGGACAGCGAGAACATCGACGGTCGGACGAGAGGGTGGTGGTTCGAGCCGTTCATAGAGCAACTCCTGGTGTGAAAGTGCAGGAGAGGGGGGTCGAACCCCTACACCTTGCGGTACAGGATCCTAAGTCCTGCGCGTCTGCCAATTCCGCCACTCCTGCAATGCTTGAGGACCAGATTAAGCGCAAGAAAACGTCCCAAGTCAAATGCGCGCCTTGCCGGGGCACGGAATCGTCTCTTGCGCATTATAGCCAGTATTTTGGGAGATTGTCGCCAAAAATCTGACATGGTTGGACGGTCGATTCAGGGCCACATATGCTTGGCGTGCAATGGCCAAGCATTTTCTGATTACTGGCGGGGCTGGATTCATTGGGTCGCACCTTGCGGATCGGCTGATGGGCCAGGGCCAAAGCGTGACCGTGTTGGATGACCTTTCGACTGGAAGGGAGGCCAATATTGCGCATTTGCGGGGGAAGCCGGGGTTTCGGATGGTTCGGGATTCGGTGGAGAACGCCCAGACGGTCTCGATTTTAATGAGTGATTGCGACACGGTATTTCACCTGGCGGCGGCGGTTGGGGTGCAATTGATTGTTGAACAGCCGGTGCGGACGATTTCGACGACGATCCATGGGACAGAAGTGGTGCTGGACGCGGCCAACCGGTTTGGAAGGCCGGTGTTGATTACCAGTTCGTCCGAGGTGTACGGGAAGGGGACGCGGGTGCCGTTCAGCGAGGACGATGACGTTGTGATGGGGGCGACGCGGTTCTCGCGGTGGTGTTATGCGTATTCCAAGGGGATCGATGAGTTTTTGGGGTTGGCATATCACAAACAGTTTGGGCTGCCGGTGGTGATTGTGCGCCTGTTCAATACGGTGGGGCCGCGACAGGTGGGGATGTATGGAATGGTGTTGCCGCGGTTTGTTTCGGCGGCGCTGGCGAATCGGCCGTTGCAGGTTTATGGTGACGGGGCGCAGACGCGGTGCTTCTGCCATGTTGCGGATGTGGTGGATGCGATGGACCGGTTGATGGGGACGGAGGCTGCGGTGGGGGAGGTGTTTAACCTTGGCGGGGACGAGGAGATTTCCATCCTAGATCTGGCGAAGAAGGTGATCGAGTTAACTGGATCTTCTAGCGGGATCGAGATGGTTTCGTATGAGAAGGCCTATGGGCAGAGCTTTGACGATTTGCCCAGGCGAGTGCCTCGTTTGGATAAGATTGACGCGGCGATGGGGTTTCGGCCGCGGTTTGATTTGGAGGAGATTGTTCGGTCGGTGATTGGGGATCAGAAGAGGTAAATCACCAGACACGGAGCCATTCGGCCGCGATGCCGGCGGCGGCCCAGGCCATTACGGCGACCAGCACCCAGGCGAAGGCGCTCTTTTGGAATTTGGTGTCGTTTTCCCAGCGGAATAGTTTTGCACCTGCGAGACAGGCGGCGATGCCGATGACGGCGAGGGCGATGAAGTTAAATGCGATGAGGACCTGCCGCGGCTGATGGAATTTGCTGGGGTCGGCGATGGCGAGATCCATTGCCTGGACTGCGTATCGGCCGGGCAAAAAGATAGCGACGTGTTTGGCTACGAAGACGGGGAGCATGCGCAGGGGGACGCCTACGCCGCCGATCATGATCATGGGGAGGAAGAGGCTTTGGCCAAGGGCCTGCACTGCGCTGGTGCTGTTGGCGACCATGGAGATCACCAGACCTAAGCCGAGGAAGGCGAAACTGGCGAAACTGAAGGCGACGAAAAGCAGCCAGGGATGCTGGGGCATGGGCTGTTTGTAAAACCAGAAGGCGAGGATGAGCTGGAGGATGGCAGCGGAGAGGACGAGGAGATATCGGCCGAAGAGCATGCTGATGACGAACCAGACGGTGGGAAGGGGGGTGAGGCGGTAGCGACGCCAGACGCCGCGCTCACGCTCGGTGACGAATTGGATGGGGAGGCCAAAGCATGCGCCGCCCAGTGCGCTGATGGTGAGGAGTTGTCCGAGGACGCCGGTGAGGGGGATCTTGTTACCGTGCCCGAAGACGCTGCCGAAGGCGATGAGGAAGAAGACTGGAACGACGTAGCCGAAGACCATCGCCTGGGGGTTTCGCAGGTTCAGACGGAGGGAGAGGACGAGGTGATGGAGGAAGGCGCGCACAATTGGGCTGCGCTTGTTCGTTTCGTAAGAGAGAGCGGATGGGGTGGACGGTTGCGGAAGAGATTCGGTTTGCATTGCGATTCGGTTGTTGCTGCACTTACTGAGGAACGTGGCGGCCGGGGCTGACGAGGGAGATTTTTACTTTTTCACTTGGGAGGAGCTTTCCGGCGTTGATGCGCTCGTCGGGATCGAAAGCGTGCTTGATGCGCAGGAACTGGCCCATGGTGGCTTCGTCAAACAGGTAGGGCATGAGGTGAAGTTTTTCGACGCCTACGCCGTGCTCGCCGGTGAGGGTGCCGCCGACGTCGATGCAGTATTTGAGCACATCTTCGGCGGCGGCGAGGGTGTTTTGTACCTGGGATTCATCGTGGTCGTCGTAGAGGAAAATGGGGTGTATGTTGCCGTCGCCGGCGTGGAAGACGTTGGAGATCTGAAGGCCGTAGCTTTTGCCGATACGGTCAATTTCGGCGAGCACCTGGGCGAGTTTGCTGCGCGGGACGCAGGCGTCCTGGGTGCAGTAGCTGTGGGAGATTCGGCCGATTGCGCCGAAGGCGGACTTGCGGGCTTTCCAGAGGGCCGCACGGCGTTCGGGGCTGTCGGAGACTTCGACGGTGATGGGCGAATATTTTTTGCAGATGTCCAAAATGTCCTGGAGCTGTGCATCGACGAGATCGGGGATGCCATCGATCTCGATCAGCAGCAGAACTTGCGCGGTGCGCGAGAAGCCGAAGTGGAAGGCATCTTCTATGGTCTGGACCAAGTTGCCGTCGAGCATTTCCATGGCGGCGGGGAGATGGCCGGCGGCGATGATTTCGGAGACGGCGTTGCAGGCGTTTTCGGTGGAGTCGTAGGTGACGACGGCGGTGCGAAAGGCGGCGGGCTTTGGAACGAGGCGCACCCACAGAGAGGTGATAATGCCGAAGGTTCCTTCGTGGCCGCAGATGAGGCCGGGCAGGTCGAGGGGGCCGGCTTCGTAGGCTCCATTTTGGCCGCCGACATTCAGAATACTGCCGTCGGCGAGGACGATCTCGATGCCGAGGACGTGATTGGAGGTGACGAAATCCTTGAGAGTGTGGATGCCGCCGGCGTTCGTAGATGCGTTGCCGCCGACTGTGCTGGCGCGCTGGCTGGAGGGGTCGGGGGCGAAGTGGTAGGCAGAGGTGTCGGCGAGGCGGGTTTGGCCGGCGGTGGCGTCTTCTGCGTCGCGGGCGGCGGAGGTGGTGGGGGAGATGTCTTTGTCGCGCGGCGCGGCGGCGGCGCGGATGGCTGCGTTTTGGTGGGCGGCGACCGCATCGGACAGGGCGGTGTTGCGGACACCGGCCTCGACGTGGGCGACGCGATTTTCGATGTCGATCTTCAGGACGCGGTTCATGCGGGCGGTGGAGACGACGACGCCGAGGTCGTAGGCGACGCAGCCGCCTGCGAGGCCGGTGCCGGAACCGCGTGGGACAACCTGGGCTTCGTGGCGGACCAGTACTTTGATGATCTCTGAGACGTCTTTGGCGGTGTCGGGAAAGACTACGGCGGCGGGGCGCGCATGGGCGATGGTGAAGCCGTCGGATTCGTAGACGAACAGTTCGCTGGGATCGGTGAGGACGCGCTCCTTTGGAAGGAGGCGGAGGAGGTCGGCAATCAATTCTTCGCGCGGCATGTGCGGGATTATACGGAAATGAAGTCCGTTGGAGAGAGAGATGCGGGTGGGAAAGTGTGGAAGTGGTTTCGTAATGTCGGCTTCACGATCTACAATTCAGGTGCGCCGAGCAATCACCATGAAGATTCTTATAACGGCCGGTCCAACACGCGAGGCGATCGATCCTGTCCGGTACATCGGAAACCGCAGCAGCGGGAAGATGGGGGCGGCGCTTGCGCAGGCCGGGCTGCGCGGCGGACACACGGTGTCGGTTATTGCGGGGCCGATTGCGGTTGCGCTGCCGGAGGGCATCGAGCGGATTGATGTGGAGTCTGCGGCGCAGATGCATGCCGCAGTGATGCAGGCTTTTCCTGCACACGATCTGTTGATCATGGCGGCGGCGGTAGCCGACTACCGGCCGGTTCGCAGGAGCAGCGAGAAGCTGACAAGGCGCGGGCGGATTTTGATTGAGTGCGAAGCGACGGAGGACATCGTCGCGGCTGCGAGTGCAGCGAAAAGGGGCGATCAGCGGACGGTGGGATTCAGCCTGGAATCGGGGCGGGACTTGGACCGGGCAGTGGAAAAGCTTGGGCGGAAGGGATTAGACATGATCGTCTACAATTCGACGCAAGCCATGGACAGTGCAACAGTTGAGGCGGTTTTGCTTTGGCCGGACGGTCGGCAGGAGCCGCTTCCCTGTCGCTCGAAGGTCGACTTCGCCGATATTCTTCTGAAGAGAGCCGGTGCGCTCTTTGGAAAGACTGCGGGTTGATTGTTTGCGTCAAGGAGGACGGAGTATGCCAGGCTCGGTCATAGTCAAAGTGCGGCGCGCGCAAGGGGCGGCTGATGTTCCATTGCCGCGGAAGATGACGGCGCATGCGGCCGGGTTTGATGTGTCGGCGGCGGTGGCGACGACGGTGACGATTGCACCGGGGGAGATCCGATTGGTTCCGTGCGGTTTTCACCTGGCAATTCCGCCGGGGTATGAGGGGCAGATGCGGCCGCGGAGCGGGATGGCGAGTCGGCATGGCATCACCATGATCAATACGCCGGGGACGATCGACGCGGACTATCGCGGCGAGGTGCAGGCGGCTCTCATCAATCTTGGATCGCAGCCGTTTGAGGTGACACGCGGGATGCGGATCGCCCAACTGCTGATCAGCCCTGTGCCGGATGTGGAGATGTTGGAGGTTTCCGAACTGGAGGAGACGCAACGCGGAGAAGGCGGCTTTGGCCATACCGGCCACTAAGTTCGATTTTCATTTACGCACGATTTTCAAATGGACCGTTCAAACACATTTCGCCGTATGCTCCTGTTTTTCCTGGCGGCCGTCTGGCTGTTCCTGCTGCTTTCGGTGGGGAGCTTTCACAACGATGATTGGCCGAGCCATCAGGTGTTTCCGTATCCGGCGGCGAGCCAGAATCTGTGCGGGAAGGCCGGGGCGTATATTGCCTATGGATTGTTTTTCACTTTGGGGCAGGGCGTGTTTCCGATTCTTTTCTTTGCCGGAATCTGCCTGGCGATTTACCTTTTTCAGAACCGCATTACCGACCTTTGGCTTCGGCTGATCGGCCTGCTGCTGTTGTCGGTTGCTTTCAGCGCGGCTGTTCATTTGATCAAGCCTGGATCGGCGACGAGCTTTCCGGAAGGGCATGGCGGGTTGGTGGGTATCGGGGCTTCGAGCTTTCTGCGGCACCACTTTAACACCGTCGGGACCAGTCTGATTTTGATGTTGAGCTTTTTCGTCGGGCTGCTGCTGGCGGCCGACGACTTGGT
>JBBRHH010000361.1:0-6522 GCA_038222915.1 Tepidisphaerales bacterium | reverse complement strand
TTGCCGACGGGAACGGTCACGGAATTGAGACTTGTCGAGGTGGTTCCGCTGTCGTAAACAACCGTCCCGTCCGAAACGCGCGTGATCTGCCACTGAGCGGCGGACTGCGTGTCGCCACTGTCAGGATCGGAAAAGCTGCTGGCCTGCAAGGTGGGCGTCAGCGAGACGCCGGTCGAATCGGTCGCTGGCGAGACATTCGTTGGGGCATTGGGCGCCGAATTCGTCGGTGGTGCTGCGAGTGTAGTGAAGGCCGTGGCCGTGGAGTAACTGCTCCACGCCTGATGATTGTCCATGTAGCGCACTTGCCAGCGATACGCAGTGGAATTCGAGAGTTTGCCAGATGGAACATTGAACCGCGTGTGATCGCCCGTGGCGGTGTCAGTGTTGGTGTCGTAGACGAGGACATTGTCCGAGGTACGGAAAATCTGCCATTCGCTGGCAATTTGCGTGTCGCCGCTGTCGGGATCAGAAAAGCTGCTCGCCTGTAATGCGGGAGTGAGGGAGGAGCCTGTGGTGCCGTTGACCGGTTCGAGATTAGACGGCGTGTTCGGGGCAGTGTTCGTCGTCGGCGGTGCGGCCAGAGTCGTGAAGCCGGTTGGCGACGAATATGCGCTCCAGCTTTCGTGGTTGTCCAAATACCGCACCTGCCAGGTATACGCGACGGAATTCGCGAGTTTTCCGCTGGGCACGGTCAGTGACGTCAGGTGAGTTGCGTCCACTCCACTGTCGTATACAAGGGAATTGTCGGAGGCGCGGAAGACCTGCCACTGGCTGGCGGCCTGCGTGTCGCCGCTGTCTGTGTCGACAAAGCTGCTGGACTGCAGGGTGGGAGTGACCGAAACGCCGGTAGCCGAATCGGCCGGTGAACTGTTTGTCGGCGTGTTGGGAGCGTGATTCACCGCTCCGCTGGACCCGGTAAATTGGTCCGATGTGGATGTCGCAGAGATCCCATAGCCAAAAACTCCGCCAGTGTAATTGGCGGAATCATTCGGATCGTTCACACCCGATTGCACCCGCACATGTACGGTTCCGGAGACTGCTGGGGCGACGGCGGTTACGTGCCCATCGTCCACTACCGTAACGGAAGTTGCCGGCGTACTCCCAAACAACACCTGCAGATGCCCGGCCGCGCCGGTAAAGTTTCGGCCGGTGATGGTGATCTGTGTCCCCGCCCCGCCACTGCTCGCGCTCAGAGACGTTACAACCGGAGCAAGGCTGACGATCTCAAAATCGCTGTAGTGCAGGCTCTTCAGGCCGTGGGTGGTGTCCTGGATGTCGTTGTCGTTCCAGGTCTTGGCGAAGTTGTTGTTGGCGTCGACGGAATAGCTTGCACCGCTGAAGAAAAAGTTGCTGCCGTTGTCGGCCAGGATCATCCCGTAATCTTTCATCGCGGTAGCGATGACTTTCGACTCGGGATTGAGCGTCGAAATATCGACGCTCGATTTCAAACGGAATCGCGACCCCATGGGCGGTTGAATCGCGGCGTTGGTGTTTCCGGGATTTGCAGTGTGCGATGCGGGATAGAGGTACTGATTGAGAATGACCGCGTTTTGCAGTGTGAAGCGGATCGCGTGGTTGATGACGCCCTGGCCGCCCTCGCTCACCGGCAACCCTTCATCGGGACGCACCAGACCTGCAAGGATGGACAGTCCCGCCGCGTCGGCCGACGTCCAGCCCAGTTTGCGGAACGCGTTGGTTTTCATGTCCCAATACGTTTCGCCGGCCGCGTGCCATTTGCCGTCTGAGTTCTCGCTGGGACGCGATGCATTGTAGAGCTCATAGGCGACGTTGTTGTCTTCATCCCAGACCAGCAGGTGCGAATCGCCGCGCGTGCTCAGCCCCGCAACTTGGCCGTTCTGGCGATCGCCTTCGAGCACCGGATTGGCCGGGAGCGGAATGTCCTTCAGATCGCTCTGGTACGCATAGTCGTCGATCACCACGTGCACCTTGGCGAGCGTGTTGCCGTGCACGATCGTGTAAGGAATGCCATAGAGCGGGTTGGAAGACTTCGTATCCTGGCCAAAATCAGGATGCAGGCGGCCATCACCATATTTGGAGACAATCGAGCTCAATATCGCGGCCGAGTTGGACGCCACCGGCGCCTGCGAAATCTTCTGGTTCCAGGGATTGTCGCTCGGGAACAACTGCTGACCCAGCAGGGTAAGCATGGTGCGGTCTTCGAGAGCTTCAATAAATTTAGCGCGCGGCTTTTTCATGGTTGTCCTTGGTCGGTGTTGGTCATTGTTCCACTTGTCCACTGAACTCGAGACTGGAAACAGTAAATTGGAAACCTGAGACTGGAATGAGCCCGCCGGCGTGCGAAAAAATCTTGTTGGCCGGCGCGGGTTGAGGATTGGCAAGGGGTTATCGCAAAAAGGGCCAAAATAAGCGTCCCCAATGCGGTATCGAAGGGGGCCTCCAACCTCCCCCGAATCTCCCCGAAGCGACGTAAAATCTCCCCACTTTGACCCCGCGATCGCCCTATTTCGACTTGCTGCGCTGCGCTCAAGACGGGCGAACCGGCGGGCGCTCGAGACATGTAAACCGGAGACTGGAAACAAGAAAGCCGGCGGGATTTTTTGTGCGCAATTGAGTTTGACGTCGGTTTCCGGGGGTGGTGTTTTCGTAAATGTATAGATCGGAAGGAGTTCGGGTGACCGGGCCCTGGCGCATGTTGCGAAAAAACCGACCATAAAGCGACCACCAACCGACCAGTAACCGACCACCAATCGACTATCAACCGACCATGAAACGACCACCAACCGACTACTAACCGACCACCAATCGACTCGCTTCGCCCGCTCATGGCGGGACCAAACGACGTGGTGGTTGAAGAGGCACGACGGGGAAGGAAATGCGGGATTCGGAGTGCGGAATGCGGAGTTGGGGAGGGTGGTGTGGCCGGGTCCTCTGGTCGCTGTCGCCGCTTCAGGATGAATGAATTCTGCGCGCATAACTGGCTCCTCATCCCTTGTCCCGTGTTGCGCGCGCGGAGCGCCGCGCGCGCAACACCTTTGCCCGGATTTGCGTCTTTGCTGGTGTTTTTGGGTGAAATCGTTTTTTATTCTGGGGATTTTGCGTTTTTAGGTGTTGCGCGCGCGGAGCCTCTGGCGCGCAACACCGGACGTTGTGTCGTGGGGGCCTTAAGCCGCAAGCGGCTGGAGTTGAGGGTTATCGATTGCTTCCGGGGAGGGTTTACGCGGAGTCGGGAGGAGCCTGTGGTGAATCGGAGTTCAATTGCCGTTGATTGCGCGGTCAGGCGTTGTTCGGCGTAGGCCGCCGTTGTGACCGAGCCTTCTCAGTCTGGCTCGTATCGTTTTTCTTCTTGGAACTGTCGCCCGCCCGCCTCTGGCTTGGCGGAAAAGTTCGTTCAGTAGCGTGCGAATTTCGTCTTTGGTCGCCATTGTTAGCAGTGTAACCGTCGGTCAGGCTTTTTTGAACGACGGCAGGTGTGGGACGATGGCGGCGCTGAGCTCGCGGGTGTCGTAGGTTCGGCTGGCGAGAACGTGGAGGAGTTTCAGGCCGGCCGCTTCGAGTAGGAGTTCGACTTCGTCGTCGCGGGTTTGGCGTTTGGGAGTGGCGTGAGTTGCGTCGTCGAGCTCGATGGCGACGAGTGGGCGGAGGGTGGTGGGGTTACATAAGACGAAGTCGAGGCTTCGGGCATTAATCTTGTTTTGCCACGTGCCGCGGCCGGGATTGGATTGGCTGTTTCCTGGAAACCAGAGGAGTTGTTTCAACGAAACCTGCGCGAGAATGACGGCTCTCCCGGCGACGACTGTTTGCAGGACGCGGTAGAAGTTGGTTTCGGCATCAGAGAAAAAGTACTTGTTGACTTGGACCCGTGGGAGTTGGTTGCGGTGGGCGGGGGAACCTTGTTCGCGGCGGCCGAACAATAGTGCGAGCAATCGCGGGAGACAGCCTTGGGGTTCTTGTGACATGATTACTGATCCCTGATATTCGTTTTCGTATGGCCTTGTGGGGTTCGCCAACGAAGTTCATTCTGAGCATTGAACCAGCTTCCGGCATTTCTGCTTCCTAGGACTTCTCCTTTCACTTGGTTCGCGGACTCCTTAATTCGTATTCGTGGCGAACTTTTGTAGCAAGAAACCCGCATAGGCCCGTTAGATCCGGGAAGATCGTCGCACTGGTCACACCGCATAATGCCAACTGCCTGCTGATCGATGGAAAACGACTGCCTTCTACCGGAATGCAGCGAAGCCGGGTCTTGCAAGAATCCCGCGAGTTCATAGCTAAAAACCTGCCCTTCCTTGGTTGATAGCTGTGGACTGTAAACCAACCGGATTGAGCCCGAATTCGGTCGGCAAAGTGCTTGGGTCTGAAAACCTTTGTTTTTTTGAATTCAAATGGCGACTGTCTTTGTTCCCTCGGGTTTAGGAATTCGTCGTCCTCTGGCAAATAAACCCATACTACACCTTGAGGCTTCTTTTGTATGAGGTTGTTCCGGTCGTAGAAGCGGTTTGTGCAGAACCAGAGCGCAGCGAGCGCGCTATCAGTCCAGTCCAGCAGTCGCGTGGGCATCCCATGATGTTGAGCCAAGGCAAGCCATTCAAGGTCGGTAAGATCCTGGGTGGAACCGCGAATATGAGGCGGCGAGAGACGCTTAAACTCTTGTAGAAGGTGTGACTCATCTTGCAAGGAAAACCTGAACTGCCGTTCGCGCGCAAGTTGCGGCAGCAGATCGTCGCTGAGTTTCATCTGCCCGCGGAACAGTGGTGGTCGGCTTTGGACGTTTTGATTTTGGTCGCGGCCGAGTCGGGAGACAAGAGCTACAAATTCTTCGACTCGAGTTATAGGTGCGCTGGCCGTGAAAATTCCAGTGTTCGGGTCCTTAACGAATTTTAGCGGCTCTGTGATTGATAATGATCCTCGCTCATGACTCATTCAAGTCTCCATCAGCTTCATGGTTTGATGCAGTCTTTGGTAATCAGATTTGCAGAGTCGCCGTAGGAGGGCGGAACGCCGGGGGCGGTGACTTTTTCGCCCGCTTTTTCTTTTGTGGAGACTTCGAGGTTGAGGGCGAGGAGTTGGGCGAGTAGGTCTTTCTTGGGAGAGAAGCCGTAGGCTACGAGGGTGGCGGCGTCGAGGGCGGCGTGGGCGTCTTTGAGTGGGGACTTGCCGGGAAGTTCGAGGGTTCGGTAGAGGGCGCGGAGGCCGCCTTTGATTTTGGTGAGGGCGTCGGTGCGGATGCGGCGGATTTCTCGGCCGGCTGCGGCTACGGCGTCGATTTGTTTTTTGGTTGGGGATTGAGGCCAGGGGAAGGTGTCGAAGACGGTGTCTGCCGTATAACGAAAGCGCTCCGTCAGCTTTGAGCATTTGGTAGTGAACCAAAGTGCGTGCGCGAACGAATGGAGGATGCCAAACGAATAATCATCTTCCAGCGGGAAGACGACCAATGCATTATCTGGATGGATATCGTTGCTGACGAATTCGAAGGTTGGACGTTTTGTGACGCGGGAGCAGGCAATGTACCGTTTTACGCGGGAGATCGCAGCCATTGTTCCGGGCTGGTAGTCCCGGAATTGCCACCATCGTTCCGCCAAACGCGTCCAACGGGTTGACTCCTTCCCGGTGGCCTTTTGTTCCAACGCAGCCTTCTCGATGACCGTGGGCATCACAAGTTCTTTGACTCGTGTGAAGCATTGCGCGTAAGAACTGGCATCTAATAAGTCGCGGCGTCCGAAATCGATAATCCACCGAGAGGGACGGCCATCCTGTAGAAGGTCCCGACCAATCATGTAGGGGAAAAGAACTTCCCGCGACTTTGGTTCTAGCGATATTATCGCCGCAGCTTCCTGCGGAGATATCATGAAGCCCTCATTGAACGGATACTGGCCGACAAAGCACAGTTTCGGATTGCAGTTTGCCTGAATCACAACAGCGGAGGCTGTATCAAGTTGATCGGAAAGCGCTGAGCTAATTTCGCGACATTCCCGAGATTGAAGTTCGTACTCCTTGGCTGAGACCCGGCCTTTTTCTCGTTTCGCTTTCTTCAACGGGGCGGTGACCTTCGACCAAAGCGTACGTTTCACCGGAAGTAGCAAAGCGTCAGTGGTCTTTACCCAGTTCGCAATCGAAACGTGCACGTTTGCCTCACCGGACCATGGTTGATTATCGACGGCGTCAACGATGGTGCCGGACGAGGTTATGTGTTCGAGACCGCCGATGCGGGATTCGTTGTTGCGGATGTTTTGAGTGCCGACAAGTCCGGCGCGGCCCGCGAATATGTCGTCCGCTGTGCAGAGGGAGAGGTGGTCAGCGGCCTTTCGAAACCAGTAAACACAGAAGTCGGCCATCTTGGGCATATCCGGATAGGTGGCATGAACCTTTCTTACATAGTCATAGCCGTGTTCTTTTGCGAAGTAACGCGAGCCGAGGAACGGGGGATTGCCGATGATCACGTCGGCAGGTGGCCAAACGCGGGCGTTGCCCTCCTCGTCAATCAGCGCGTCCTGGCGCTGGATATTGTTGTCGAGGTTCGCAAGTGGGAGGGTTCGTTCGGTG
>JBBRHH010000360.1:0-6542 GCA_038222915.1 Tepidisphaerales bacterium | reverse complement strand
AAAAACCAGGCCGCCTCTGGTGCAACCCGGCCACGGCAACCGGGGATTAGTGCTATAATGCACTCGGTCGCTTTGCTTAAAGGGTGTGTATGCCGTCACCGTTTCCAGGCATGGATCCATATCTCGAAGGCGCTGCGTGGGAGAGTTTCCACGCCCAGTTCATCGGCGAGCTTGGCCGACAACTCGCGCCGCGCCTCCGACCAAAATATATGGCGCGTGTAGAGCGCCGGTTCAGCCGCGACACAACTGATCAGCCGGATGAATTGACTGTGTCGATGACCGACGTGCGTCCCGATGTTGGCGTGATGCAACGAGATGTTTCAGCAAGAATGACAGGCACTGGGATCGCGGTTTCCACACCGCCGCTTCAATTGGAGACAGTGATTCCTGAGCACGTCCCGCAGTGGAGCCTGAGAATTTCTGATGTGGCCGAGCGTCGCCTGGTGACCGCAATCGAGATGTTGTCGCCGACCAACAAACGTGGTGATGGACGCACGGAATACCTTGCCCGCCGCGACAAGTTTTTATCCAGCTCGACACACCTGATTGAACTTGATCTACTCCGCAAAGGGACGCGCGTCCCAATGCGCGGTCAGCTCCCGCCCATGCCCTATTTTGCATTTGTCAGCCGGGCCGAACGTCGCCCTCTTACTGGCATCTGGCCCATTAAGCTGCGTGACTTTCTTCCGCCGATTCCCGTCCCTCTATTGGACGGCGACGATGACGTAGTCCTCGATCTCCAATCGGCGCTCAACAGCATGTACGACGCGTTCGGTTACGACTTGGAACTCAATTACAGCCAGCCGCCAGACATTCCCCTTCTTCCTGACGACTCTGAATGGGCGCAACAGCTCCTGGCCAAGGCGGGCCATATCTGGGGCAATGAGTAGGATAAAATAATGAGATTCTATCGCCCAACTCAGCGTCGCCGAATCACCTCCGTCTGCGCCGCCAGTTTGATTTCTATTCTTGTCTCCACAGCCCAAGCCGAAGACTGGCCCACCTTCCGCGGCCCCGCCTTCCAGGGCGCTTCCACCGAAAAAGATCTCCCCACCAAGTGGAGCAAAACCGAAAACATCGCATGGAAGGCCCCCATCCCGAACCGCGGCTGGTCGTCCCCCATCGTCGTGGCCGGCCGTGTCTTTATCACCGGCACCAGCGAAGACGGCGTCTCCTGCCACGCCATCTGTCTCGACACCGCCACCGGCAAAGTACAGTGGGATGTTGAAGTGCTCCAGCAGAAGCCGACGCGCAAGGAGGGGAAGAATTCCTACGCCACCCCTACGCCTGTCGCCGACGCGAAAAACGTCTACGTTTTCTTCAGCGGTGGCGGGGCAGCCGCTCTTTCCTTCGACGGCAAGGTTCTCTGGACCAACACCGAAAACGGCTACTACAGCCAGCATGGCCTGGGCGCATCGCCGCGCCTCTACAAGGACATGCTCATCATGCCCTACGACCAGAGCGCCCCCAGTGGCGATCTCAAAGTCGGTTGGCAAATCCCCTGGGAAAAATCCTACGTTCTCGCCCTCGAGGCCGCGACCGGCAAGACGCGTTATAAGGCGATGCGCGGCACCTCCCGCATCGGCCACGTCACGCCGCTGATCGCTGACGTCGACGGCAAGCCACAACTCATCAGCGGCGCAGGCGACGTCGTCGAAGGCTTCGATCCCGACACCGGGAAGCGCATCTGGTGGGCCGACAACGGCGGCGAGGCCGTCGTTCCTTCACTCGTCGTCGGCGATGGCATGGTTTTCGCCACCCCCGGCTTCCCGACCCAGATCGGCACCAAATCCATCTACCCCGCCATCCGCGCCTTCCGCCTCGCCGGCGCTGCAGGCGACGTCACGCAAACCAATCTCGTCTGGGAAGAAAAGCGCGGCGTCCCCATGGTCCCCTCCTACATCTTCGACAACCACCTTCTCTATGCGGTCAAGGAAGACGGCATGGCCCAGTGCCTCGAAGCCGCCACCGGCAAACTCGTCTGGCGTCATCGCATCGATGGAAACTACGCCTCCTCACCGGTCATCGCGGACGGGAAAATCTATTGCCTGAACGAAGCCGGCACCACCACCGTCATCGAGGCCGCCCGCGAGTTCAAGGAAGTGAGCGTCAACGAACTGGACGGCCCGTGCCAGGCATCCATGGCCATTTCAGATGGCCATCTTTTCATCCGATCACGTGACAATCTGTGGTGTGTCGGCGCCAGTGGAAAGTAGGGGGGACAGTCCGGTTCGTCCCACCAGGCTTGCGATGGTTGCCGTCAATTCATGCGGCTCCACCGGCTTGGAAATGTGCACCTGATATCCCGCGATCATTGCCCGTGTACGATCTTCTGACCGCGCAAACGCCGTCAACGCAATTGCCGGCATCCGGCCATATTCTCCAGGCAGCGACCGAACGTCCCGGATGAATTCATACCCATCGCACTCGGGCATTCCAATATCGCTTACCACAACGTGCGGCTTCTCCCGCTGCAGAATTGGCAGCGCAACCCGCGCCGAAAGCGCCGAATAAACCTCCGCATCACAATCTTCCAACACGCGCCGAATCAGCGCCACCGAATCGGGCTCGTCATCGACAATCAATACCTTCACCCCGGCAAGATCAATCGGCCGAAACGCTGGTCGTTTAAGGTCTGAATTCTTTGGATGTAAGCGCTCCCCATCGTCAGTGTAAGTATGCACGACCGACAACGGAAGCTGTACGGTAACCGTCGTTCCCAACCCCTCGCCTGCGCTGGTAACTCGCACCGTCCCGCCGTGCAACTCCACCAATTGCTTGACGATCGCCAGCCCAATTCCCAGCCCCCCATGTTGCCGCGTCGAAGATGAATCGGCCTGTCGAAATCGATCGAAAACGTACGGAAGAAATTGCGGCTTGATCCCCTGGCCGGTGTCGGCCACCGTCACTTCGATGTGCGAGTTCACCCGCGTCAATATCGTCTGCACCTTCCCACCCTTCGGCGTGAACTTGATCGCGTTGGACAGCAGGTTCCACACGATCTGCTGCAATCGATTTGGATCACCCGCGATCGGCCCCGCCGACGGATCCAGGATCTGCTCGATGCGCAGTTCCTTGGCCTCCGCCGCCGGCCGGATGGTCTCAATCGCAGCCTCGACAAACGAAATCGGAACAATCCGCTGAATATCCAGCCGAAGCTTGCCGGAAATAATCCGGCTCATGTCCAGCAGATCCTCGATCAGCCGCGTCTGCACCCGCGCATTTCGCTCAATCGTGTCCAGCCCCTGTTCCAGATCATTCGCGTCGCTGTTGCTTTGCCGCAGGATCTGTGACCACCCCAGGATGGCCGTCAAAGGCGTCCTCAGCTCATGGGAGAGCGTCGCCAGAAATTCATCCTTCATCCGGCTCGCATGCTCCGCCACGCTGCGCGCCGAGCGCTCGCTCGCCAATAGCCGCGTCTTCTCATCCTCCGCGCGCTTCCGCTCGGAAATGTCGCGCAAAATCACCTGAATCGCCTTGCCCCCATGCCAGGGCACAAGCGCCGCCGCCGCTTCCACCGGTACCGTCGAGCCGTCGAGCCGCATCCACATCTCATCCACCGGCGGAACGTGATCGCCCACTTCCAGCAGCCTGCGAACCCGCGCCGCCACAATCGGCTTAGTTTCTTCCGTCGTAAACTCCAGCGGCGAGCGACCCAACAGATCGTCCAAACCATCCGCGCCAAAAAACTTCAACGCCGCCGCATTCGCATAAACAATCTTTCCCCCCGAGTTCACAAACATCACATCCGGGCTCAGATCAACCAGCGACCGGTATCGATTCTCACTCTCATCGCGCTCCGCCGTTCGCAGCGCCGCCACGGCCTTGCTCTCGCGCTCCGCTATCGCCACTTTCCGGATATAGAAGAGCGCAATCAGCAGCAACAGGGAGATCGGCAACGAAAAGACCGCGCCCCCGTGCTGTCGAAACCCCGGCGTCATCATCGGAGCCAGCGCCCTGAACCCAAACATCAGGAAAAGCGACGCGAAAAGAATAATCCACGGCCGTCGATCGCTCACTTCCCGCGCAACACGTACGGCGAAAAACATTGCCGCCAATTGCAGTGTGGCTGACACAACGTAGAAAGTTGTATCAAGTTGATCCATCTTGCCCAGTTATCTCACATCGATACGAATTGCCAGACGATGCACCCTGCCCGTCCCAACAAAAAAATGGGCAGGCGTTGCGTCCGCCTGCCCATCTATCTTTCGGCTGTTCACGATCCGCCGATTACTTCGCGTCCGGCTTCGCCGCCGCGGCGACTTCACCGGTTTGTTGCTGCTTGGTAAGCGCCTCCAGCGGCCTCACCCAAATGTTCCGATACTTCACCGGATTCCCGTGAAATTGCAGTGCCAGCGGCCCCTTGTCCGGCATGTTGTCCGGGTACTTCGCCACCGTCATGTGCCCGGTCGGCCCTTCCACACGCTGATGATTCTGCGTCATCACACCATTGTGCATCACGGTGACATACGCCGGCTCCTTCAATTTCCCCTCTTCGAAGCGCGGCCGCGTGAAGATGATGTCATACGTCTGCCACTCGCCCGGCGGCCGGCAGGCGTTGACCTGCGGCGGATACTGCCCATACACCGAACTGCACTGCCCGTCGGGATACGTCGCATTGTTAAAGTTATCCAGCACCTGAATCTCAAACCGGCCCAGCAGGAAAACGCCGCTGTTTCCCCGGCCCTGGCTGTCGCCCTTGGCCGGCGTCGGCTCCGACCATTCCAGATGAAGCTGGATATCCCCAAACTGGTCCTTGCTCTCCAGATTCTTCGTGGTCTTCGGCTCCTTCACATTCGTCGAAAGCATCACGCCGTCCTGAAGCGTGAAGGTCGGCTCGCCGCCGCCTGGCGATTGCCAGTGGGTGAGGTCCGTTCCGTCAAAAAGCACGACTGCATCCGAAGGCGCCTTGCCGGGCTGCTCCGGCGTGCTCGCCGTTCCCGGAGTCACGACCGGCGGTACAGGCCGCGTCATATCGTGCACTTTGAACTTCGACCACGGCTGCTGCGGACCGACGTGTTCCTGCGCCACGACAACAACGCCGCCCAGCGCGATCGCCGCGCAGGCCAGCTTGACCAGCTTCATTCGAAACGGGGATGACATGATTGGATCTCCTCTAATTACAGTCTATTGAAAAGGGGCGAAGACGAATCTTCGCCCCTGCATACGCACAATTTCGTTACATCGATCTTACAGTTCCCAGCCCTTGCGATATTCGCGGCTGGCAAGCGCCAGTGCTTCCTTGGTCAAAATCGTCCGCTTCACCGGATCGCATTCAATCTTGCCGCCCACTTCACCCAGCTTCTGCGCGATTGCGCCCAGCAGCATGACTTCCGTCAGCGGCCCGGCATAACCGGCAAAATTGGAACCGGGGAAATCGATCGGCTTCTCGCCGCGCGCCGCCATGACAAATTCCTGGCGATGCCCCGGCGACTTGTCGATCTTCGGCAGCTTGTCGCGCTGTTCCTTGGTCTCTTCGTGGAAGGTGTGGGGAATGAACACCGGCGAATTGCCGTAGTCACCTTCGACGAACAGCTTTCCTTTGGTGCCGATGAAGATCGACGCCGAACCGGGCAACTCAACGGGCTTATTCTTGTCTTTTCGCGCGTTGAGATAGTAGGGGTCCTTGGCAATTTCATCCGGCACTTCCGGCTTCAGCCCGCCGTCATACCAGTGCGCCACAAAGCCCGGACGCTTGTCCTTGGCCGGGAACGTCCACTTGAAGTGGCTCCCGCTTGGGAAGGTTTCCTTGCTCTTGCCCTTGATGTCCAGAAGTTCAACGGTGGACGGATAGTCCGGATTCATCGACCAGAACACACAGTCCCACGTGTGACAGCCCATGTCGCCGATCGCGCCGCAGCCAAAGTCAAAATAGCCGCGCCATGCAAACGGATGAAGCCCTTTGTGATACTCGCGGAAGGGTGCTGGCCCGATCCATGAATCCCAATCCAGGCCGTCCGGCACCGCGCTCGCAGCCGGTCGTTCCTGCACTCCCTGCGGCCAGATCGGCCGGTTTGTCCACGAATGCACTTCCGTTATATCGCCCAGCAATCCGCCGCGCACCCATTCCACGACGTGCCGGTTGCCTTCATTGGCGTGGCCCTGGTTGCCCATCTGCGTCGCGACTTTGTACTTCGTCGCCGCCTCGGCCATCGCCCGCGCTTCGGGCACCGATTCGGCCGGAGGCTTCTCGACCCACACGTGCACGCCCCGCTCGAGGCACTCGATCGCCGTCTGCGCCTGCCGCCGTGGGTGCATGCAGACGATCACGGCGTCCAGCTGCTCGCCGTCGAGCATCGAGATGTGGTCGGCGTAGACCCGGCGCACGCCGTGAAAGGCGGCGACGCGTTCCGCAAGCTCGCGCTTGTGGTCGGCCAGCGCCACCAGCTCGGCCAGCAACGGCGGCTGACCGCGTCCCTGTTGCGTCAGCACGAGCGCGGGTAGCCCTTCGGGCGAGCCGCCGAACGACGCCCGCAGACTGGGATAGAGACTCATCCGCGCGTGCTCGCCGCACCCGACGAACCCCACACGTACCGGCCGAT
>JBBRHH010000359.1:0-6560 GCA_038222915.1 Tepidisphaerales bacterium | reverse complement strand
GCTGCCGGGAATTGGGCCGTACACGGCCGGGGCGATTTCGTCGCTGGCGTTTGGGCGGCGGGCGCCGATTCTCGATGGCAATGTGATTCGTGTCCTGTGCCGGATCGACCGGATCGAATCTGATCCGCGCACGCCCGCGGTGAACAAGCGGTTGTGGGAGCGGGCGGAGGAAGTTCTGCCGAGGAAATCGGTGGGCGATTTTAATTCGGCGCTGATGGAGCTTGGTGCAACAATCTGCACGCCCAAGTCGCCCAAGTGCCTGGTTTGTCCGGTGCGGGAGCATTGCGAGGCGGCGGCCGGAGGGGTGGTGGATAGGATACCGGTGGTTGCGAAAGCGAAGGCGCGGCCGATGGTGGAACGGTGGACCGTGTGTATTCGGCATGGGGAGAAATGGTTGATTGAGCAGCGGCCGGCGAAGGGGCGATGGGCTGGGCTGTGGCAGTTTTTTACGGTTGAGCAGCCTTCGGGGATGGATGCGAAGGTGATACCGGCGATGGTGCGTTCGGCTTTGGGGATTGATGTGAAGGGTGTTCAGTTGCTGGGGTCAATCTCGCATGATTTGACGCATCGACGGTATCGATTCGGCGCGTTTGCGTGTCAGGCGAAGCAGATGGCGGTGGGCGAGGATGGGCGGCGGCGTGTGTGGATAGAACTTTCGAAGCTGGACGAGTTTCCGCTGCCTCGGCCGCACCTCAAAATTGCCGAAATGCTTGCCCGGATTCGCCACGTATCGTAGATCAACGTGAGAAGCCCGTGCGTTCAGACTCGCATTGGAGGTGACCCTTGCCCGCCGAAGAGCTTGAGCATTCGTTGTATCAGAAGCAGCCGCGTGCCAGCACCGCATTCGTGTTTCTGGCGGCGTTTGCAATCATTATCAGTTGGCTGGCGGTGTATGCCGTGCCCAATGCGCTGACGGCGGGGCATCTGATCCCGCCGCTAAATACGATCGAGGATGATCCGCGGCCGCGGTGGATGCTGTGGACGTTTACGGCGTTGTTTGTGGGGTTTGCGATATTGGGGTTGTTGTTTGGGTGGACGGGCTATCGGCAGTTGAGCCGGTTGGATGCGGCGGTGGAGGATTGAGTTGCGGCTCGTCATTTGAACCAGCAACGCTACAATTCAAGAGCCTTCGCCGGGATTCTTGATGACGACACTGCTCGATCCATCAACGCCGATCATCACCATTGCGGACCTCCTCCGCAGCCTTGGGGACATTTCACCTGATCGTATTCGGCTTTCTCCGACTCCAGGCACGGCGACGGAAGGCGATGTCGACATCATCGATCGCGATGAAAATCGGCTGTACGAATTGCTGGACGGCGTGCTTGTGGAGAAGGTGATGGGATTTCGGGAATCGCTGCTTGCCGTTGCCATTGCGGCGGCGCTTAAGAGTTTCGTTCAGCCTCGGAAGCTTGGTGTAGTGAGCGGCGCGGATGGAATGGTCCGTCTATTTCCGGGAATGGTTCGCATTCCCGATGTGGCGTATATCTCGCGCGAGAGGCTTCCGGGTGGACAGATTCCGACGCAACGCGTTCCCGCGATCGTGCCGGATTTGGCGGTTGAGATTATCAGCGAGAGCAACACAGACGCGGAGATGGCTCGGAAGTTGAAGGACTATTTCCGCGCGGGCGTGCGGCTGGTGTGGTTCGTTTCGCACGAGACGCGGACGGCGCGGGTGTATACGACTGCAGAATCGTTTTCCGCTCTGAACGAAGATCAGGATCTGGACGGTGGGATTGTTCTGCCTGGCTTCACGATGTCGCTTCGCGGGCTGTTTGCGGAACTCACCCTGTAAGCAGCAACGCTTGTGTCCCAATTTAGTAATCCGTGCACGGGGGTTGGCACCCGACGGAGTGCTTTATGCGGATACTGGCGATTCTGGCGGGGATATTTTTTGCTCAGCCTGGGTTGGCGGCAGATGCGGCTCAGGTTGTTGTCATCGGCGGCGGGTCGGGGATGCTGGATTTTCCGGCTGCACAGGAGAAGCTCAAGCTGAAGGCGGGGGATACGCTGTTGATTTCGGCTGGGACTTACAGTGGGTTGTCGCTTGGGAACCTGGCTGGGACGGCCGATGCGCCGATCACGGTGAAGTGCGATCCGAAGACGATCTTTACGAGTCTGGGCGGCGGGGAGAACGCGTTTTCCAATATTGCATTTGTGCGCTTCGAGGGATTTCGGATCGACAACGGGGCGATGTGGGTCATCACTGGGGCGAGTCATGATCTGGTGTTCAAGAATTTCACCATCACCAATGCGCGCGGGTGGAGCTTTCGACCTTATGACCGGAACAAGGTGTTTGACGGGACCAAGGAGAGCGCGTTTTATAATTTCAAATGGGAAGGGTGTGCCTTTGGCAGCGATGACGGCACGATGAGCGGCGGGGCGATCAGCAATACCGATTGGGAACCGGTCTCCAACATGAAATCGGTGCTGCTGGATTTTGAAATTTCGCACTGCACGTTCAAGCGGTTTGACCATGGCAAGGGGCCGGGGACGGTGCTTGGGATGGACCGCTGCTTTAACCTGCAGGTGCATGATTGTGCGTTCAGCGATATCGGCGTTTCGAAGCTGATCATCGGGCACAACGTGGTGATTGGCGGGAGCGGGTATTACAAAATTTATAACAACACTTTCACGCGGCAGTGGGCGAATTGCGTGCGGATCTTTCCGGTGAAGTTGAATGCGCTGGGTTACGACGGCAAGGATGCGGTGACGCGGTATTACAACAACATCAGTTGGGAGAAGCGGAAGTATCCGGACTTCGAACAGAATGCGGTGCGGGCGGATGACCTGGCGAAATCGAAGTACCTAGCGCGGACGGGATCGGAGATTTATTTCAATACGCAGTATCGATCGCGGAAGGGGACGATGACGGCCGACCCGTACGTGGGGACGCTGGTGGATGTTTATTCGCCGGATGTGGTGATCAAGTACAACCTGGTGATCGATCCGGAATGCGATCTGCCGTTTGATGCGGCGCGGAACTATGTCTATCAGCTGGGGACGGGGCCGCAGCCGGGGGTGGTGGTTGAAGGGAACCGGGTTTACAAGACGCTTGCGGAGGCGGGGCTGGTGGATGCGGTGAATTTCGTGCCTTCGAAAAGCAGTCCGGTGCTTGATGCGGTCTCGGGCCGCGTCGATTTCATTGCGACGGATCACTATGGAAATGAGCGCTATGTGGGGGCTGGCGCGGATGTTGGGGCCGTGGAGCGGCAGAAGGAGATGGTGGCGACAACGGTGCCGGCGGTGGTGGAAGCCAAGCCTGCGTGGGCGGCGGATTCGGGGAAGGATCAATATGGCGTTTGGGCGGATCTGACGATCAATGGAACGACGCAGCGGATGCGCTGGATCGCGGCGGGGACGTTTACGATGGGAAGCCCGAAGGATGAGGTGGATCGGGACAAGGATGAGGTGCAGCATCAGGTGACGTTCAGCAAGGGATTTTGGCTGGGTGACACGGAGGTGACGCAGGCGTTTTATCAGGCGGTGATGAAAGCGGAGCCGAGCCGGGTGAAGGGGGATGGGCAGCACCCCATTGACACGGTGTCCTGGAATGACGGCGTTAAATTTTATGCGCGGCTGAATGAAATGAAGCCGGGACTTGGCGCGGCGTTTCCGACTGAAGCGCAGTGGGAATATGCGTGCCGAGCGGGGGCCGGGCCGACGGATGTGGGGCTTGATGCTGCCGCTTGGTACGTCGCCAACAGCAAAGCAGAAGCGCATCCGGTGCGCCGCAAGCAGCCCAACGCGTGGGGGCTTTATGACATGCTAGGAAACATGTGGGAGTTGTGTGGGGATTATTATGGGGAGTATCCGGCTGGTTCGGTGACCGATCCGACGGGGCCGGCGGCCGGACATATGCGGACGGAGCGCGGCGGCAGTTTTAACAGCGCGGCCGGATCGTGCCGGGCGGGGTGGCGGTGGGGGAGTGAGCCGAACGCGATGCGGAATAACCTTGGGTTGCGACTGGCGATTCAGCCGGTGGCAAGTGCCGCGCATTGAGTGTCCGCAAGAAGCGCCTTTCGTACAGGGGTGGAATCTTTCCTGGCTTTGGTGTGTATAACAATACACATGCGATACCGAACCACCGCGCTGATTTTCGCCCTGGGTCTGGCGGCTATTACGCTTCATGCGTCGGCCAAGCCGCCGGAGATGCCAAAGCCCGTCGTTACGCCGGCATTGAATGCAAACGCGCTGAAGGCGGGCGAGAAATCAATTCTGGCGCTGGTGGTGAATGTACCGGCGGGATATCACGCGCAGTCGCACACGCCGACTGAAGACAATGTTGCGTTTGAAGTGACGCCCGCAGCGACCGCGAATGTTGAGGCGCAGGCTCCGGTTTATCCGCCGGGCAAGGAAGAAGATTACAAGGAACTGGGCAAGCTGAACGTCTACACGGGCAAGGTGACGATCTACATTCCAATCACAGTAACGGCCGGTGCGCCTGTAGGCCCGGTGACATTGACTGGAAAAGTGCACTATCAGATGTGCGATGACACTTCGTGTTTTCCGCCGGCAGACGTCCAATATTCCATTGATTCGAAGATCGTTGCCGCGGGCGACGCCGTTGAACCGGCGAACGCGGAACTGTTCAAGGATTACAACCCAGGCGCGGCGACGAAGCCGGCGACGCGCGCTGCTGCCGTGCGACCAATGATGCTGGACGACGGCAGTCCGAAGTGGGGAGTTTTCTTTGCGCTGGGCGCGGCGTTCATTGCTGGCATTCTGTTCAATATCGTTCCGTGCGTGTTGCCGATGTTGCCCATCAAGGTGCTGGGGTTTGCGGCGGTCGCCGAGAATGACCGCGGAAAGACGGTATTGCTCGCGAGCACGTTTGGACTGGGCATCGTGACGGTGTTCGGATTTCTGGCGGTGCTCATTCTGGTTTTAAAGAAGATCACCTGGGGCGAGCAATTCTCAAATCCGAATTTCGCCTGGGGTATGGTGCTGGTTCTGCTCCTGCTGTCGCTGTGGCTGTTTGGCGTCTTGAATATCAACCTTCCTCCGTCGATGTACGCGTTCGAGCCAAGTCATGACACCTTCACCGGCAATTACATGCTGGGCATTTTGACGGCGGTGTTATCAACCCCCTGCACCGGGCCGCTCTTTCCGCCGCTGCTCTTGTGGGCACAGTCCGTGCCAGTTTATGTGGGCGTGCCAGCCATGATGATGGTCGGCGTTGGAATGGCGTTTCCGTATGTGCTGCTGAGTTGTTTTCCGGAAGTGGCGCGGAAGTTTCCGCGCACGGGAGCGTGGGCCGAATTGTTCAAGCAGATGCTGGGGTTTGTGCTGCTGGCGTTTACGTTCTTCTTCGCGGCGGGTCGATTTTACGGCGCGGCCGGTCAATGGTGGGCGGTTGTTCCCGTCGTTGTGATGGCAGCGCTCTACCTGATGGCCCGCACGGTGCAAATCTCAAAAGAGGCACGGCCTGTCGCGATCTCCGCTCTGATCGCAGTCAGCCTTGTCACGGCTTCCACCATCCTTGCCTGCCAGTTCAGCGGCGTCTTTGAGACCCACAACACGCAGGGCGGCGGCGGGGTCAAGTGGGTCGATTACTCCGACAGCACCATCGAAGCGGCCCACAAGTCGGGCAAGATCGTCCTGGTGAAGTTCACCGCGAGCTGGTGTCTTACTTGCCAATACATCGAATCGACGGTTTACCATGACGAGAAGGCGATCGACGCCCTTCGCAAATATGACGTGGTGACAGTGAAGGCCGATCTGACCAAGAACGATGCGCCTGGATGGGCCCGGCTTCGCAGACTCAGCGCGACGGGAGGAATTCCGTTTACCGCCATCTATGCCCCCGGCGACGAAAAACCCATATCGCTCGCGAGCGTGTACACGACCGGCCAACTGCTGGCGGTGTTGGGTCGTGCGGCGGAAGGCACTGCCCTGGCCACGAAGTGACCGGCGATAGCGTCTGACAAACAATTGTCACTCCCCGACCATCCGTCGCATCGATCGTTGCAAACTTCGCGCAATAAACCGCACGAACGATTCTGCCCTGCCATGATTTGCCTCATCCAGCGCCAATAGGTATTCGGCGCGATCCGCCACTTCGATAATCGCATACGAATATCCACGCCGAAGCAGAAGATAATTCATCAGCAACCGACCCGTACGCCCATTGCCATCGTTAAAGGGATGAACGGCGACAAAGTTGTACTGCAATTCGGCGGCCTGAATGGCCGGGTGAACCCCCGCGCGATTGGCCAGTTCAAGCATCTGTGGAACAATCACATCAAACTTTTGACTCCCCGGCGGTACATGTCCGGTCCCGGAAATGAGAACGCGCTCGGAGCGAAATCGACCTGCGTTTGCCACGTCGATGTCGGCCATTACCTGCGCGTGCAGATCGAGCAGATCCTGCTGAGTGAAGAGACAGTCGGCTTCGCGCGTCTGTACCCATCCATCGAGCATGCGGATCGCCCGATCGTGGTTCCTCGCCTCATCCAATTCGCGCATCGAATGTCCGCCGGCCGGCGCGTGTCCTTCGACAACCAGTTGCGTATCGCGAAGCGTCAGCGTGTTTCCCTCAATGGCGTTTGAGTTGTACG